>SKNI01000136.1 GCA_007120615.1 Myxococcales bacterium
CTCTCCAGATCCAGACTACCGGCCACCTGGGCGGCAAGGGGACGAAGAGTTTTGAGATCGACCTCGGGTCGGCGTAGCAATTCCTCCAGGGTCCCACCATTACCGAGGCCACCCACGCCGCATTCTTCGGCGATGCGAATATTCTCCGCCGAGCACCCTACCATTACCTTTGAAAGGGCCTCGCGAGTCTCTTCGATGGACTCCCTCTTGCGACTGAATATTTGATAATGCTCATCGGAGAGCAAACCGAATTTTCGGCCGTACTCCGAGAGGCGCCAGTCGGCATTATCTTCTCGAAGAAGGAGTCGATACTCCGCGCGGCTGGTAAACATTCGATAAGGCTCGTCGACCCCTCGGGTGACCAGATCATCGATGAGAACCCCGATATAGGCTTCGTCGCGCCCCAGAACGAAGGGTTCTTCTTCTCTAATCTTCAGCGATGCATTGAGCCCGGCTATCAATCCCTGAGCGGCGGCCTCTTCATAGCCCGACGTCCCGTTAATCTGACCGGCCAGGTAGAGCCCCTCGACCCCGCGCAACTCCATCGTATGGTCCAATTGCACCGGATTTACGAAGTCATACTCCACGGCATAGCCGGGGCGCATGATCTCGGCACGCTCCAGCCCCGGCACCGTCTTAAGAAACTCGACCTGCACGTCCAGGGGGAGGCTTGTGGACAATCCGTTGGGATAGACCTCCACCGTGTCCAGGCCCTGAGGCTCGAGAAATACCTGATGCTGCTTTTTGTCGGCAAACCGAACCACTTTATCTTCCAGACTCGGACAATACCGAGGCCCGACCCCTTCGATGACCCCCGTAAATAGTGGAGATCGGTCCGTAGCGGCGTCGATGATCTCGTGAGTTTTCTCGTTGGTGTAGGTGATATAGCAGTCCACCTGCCGCATCATGGGCGGCTCGTGATAGAAGCTAAATCAGCGCGGAGACTCGTCGCCGGGCTGCTTTTCCAGAGAGTCCCAGTCAATGGTCCTGGCGTCGAGCCGGGGGCAGGTTCCCGTTTTTAGTCGCCCCATCTCCAGATTCAGATGTGCCAGGGTCTCCGAGAGTCCGTAGGCCGCTTTATCGCCCGCGCGCCCGGCCTCGAAGTTATCGAGTCCCACATGGCAGAGCCCGCGCAGAAACGTACCGGTGGTGATCACCACCGCGTCGGCTTCATAGAGGACGTCGAGGTTTGAGACCACCCCGCCGATTTTCCACTCCCCGTTTTCCCGGAGCACATGGAGGTCCTCGACGCTTCCCTGTTTGATGTCGAGGTTGTCCGTGTTCATCAGGCTCCACTGCATATTGGTGCGATAAGCCCGCATATCACACTGGGCTCGGCTCGACCGCACCGCCGGCCCTTTGCTCATATTGAGCCGCTTATAGTGAATCGCCGAGGCGTCGGCGATCTTGCCCATGATCCCGCCGAGAGCGTCGATTTCCTTTGCCAGATGACCCTTCGCCACCCCGCCGATAGCCGGATTGCAGCTCATATGGCCGATGGTCTCGATATTCATGGTGATCAACAGCGTCGGGTGGCCTCGCAGCGCCAGCGCCCGAGCGGCCTCACAACCGGCATGTCCACCACCGATTACAATGGCGTCGTATTTTCTGGGGTGTTTCAACATCGTTTTCTCTTCGGAAGACGGAAATTCACATCGGCTAACGAACCACCTCAGGCCTGTATCTATAGAAACAGGCCACAGATCACAACCTCAGGAGGACCAATCTTTATTGCGTGGGACTCGGGTGTCAAATTGGGATAAGTTCAGTACAGTATCCTTTGCACTCATCTGAACCAACTCCACACGATGTCCTATGGATCTTCAACTTCATCTACTTAACCCCCAGCAGAAACAGGCTGTTCAACACATCGGCGGTCCCCTGTTGATCCTCGCCGGCGCGGGAAGTGGCAAGACCCGGGTGATCACCCACCGCATCGGCTATCTCATTCAGCAAGGGATCGCCCCTGGTCATATTCTGGCGGTCAGCTTTACCAATAAAGCAGCACAGGAGATGTGCGAGCGAGTCGCCGGCCTCACCGGCACCGAAGTGGCCAACAAAGCCTATCTCTCCACCTTTCACAGCCTGGGCGCCGACATTCTACGCCAGGACATCGATAAATTGGGCTATAAGAAGCCCTTCACCATCCTCGATCAGGGTGACCAACTGGCGGTCGTCAAAGACGCGATGAAAGAATTGAAGCTCGACCCCAAGAAGGTAGAGCCGCGGGGACTCCTGAGCTTGATCAGCAAAGCGAAGATGGCCTTCTGTGAGCCGCAGGAACTTCAGGAGAGCCGGTTCAATCCACTTCGTCGCTTCGCGCAGGCCGCATTTGGTCGCTACCGAAGTGCCCTGCGAGGACTAAACGCCGTCGATTTTGATGACCTCATCTGTCTCCCCGTCGTTCTCTTTCAAGAACACGAGGAGACTCGCCAGAAATGGGCCCGCCGCTTCCACTTCGTTATGGTCGACGAATATCAGGACACCAACCACACTCAGCTCTTATTTCTCGATGAGTTGGTCCGAGATCACAAAAATATCTGCGTCGTCGGCGACGATGACCAATCGATCTACGGCTTTCGGGGAGCCGTGGCCGAGAATATTTTGGACTTCGAGAATCGATTTCGAAATACCCGGGTCATCAAATTGGAGCAAAACTATCGCTCCACCAATAATATCTTGAAGGCCGCAAACGCCGTCATCGCTCATAATGCAGTTCGGAAAGAAAAAACGCTCTGGAGCTCCCAGGGCTCAGGAAAGCCCCTTCAATTTGTGGAATGTGCCGATGATCGCGAGGAGGCCGAGTTTGTCGCCGCCGAGATCGAGCGCCTCAAATTCAATCTGGGCCTGGAGTACCGGGATTTTGCGATCCTCTACCGGGTCAACCCCCAGGCCCGCCCATTTGAGGAAGCCCTGCGCGGGTTTCGGATCCCCTATACCATCGTGGGGGGCACCGAGTTTTTCGATCGAAAAGAGGTAAAAGACTTTCTGGCTTACCTCAAAGCCTGCCTCAACCTCAATGACGAGGTTAATCTTCGTCGAATCGTCAACGTCCCGCCTCGAGGAATCGGCCCCACCCTCTTGGAGCGAATCAGCGAATTTGCCAGGGAGGAGAAATTATCGTTCTTCAACGCCCTCGTCCAAATCGCCGACGACCCCTCCCTTATCCACGGAATTGGCCCCAGTTCGGGAGAACGCCTGGCCGAATTGGTGTCAGTCCTGGACGCCTTCCGAGCCCGCTTTCAGGCTGCTGAGGCCGACGGAACTCCACTCTCCGAGGTGGGACGAGCCTTCTTAAAGCGCATCAAACTCATCGAACATCTGCGCAATACCGAAAAGAATCCTAAAATCGCCCGCCGTCGTATCGATAATGTGGAAAATCTCCTGGGTAGCATCGCCTCCTTCGAAGAATCCGAGGGGGGAACCCTGCGCGGCTATATCAATCGCATCTCCCTGGACCGCACCTATGATGCTGGCGATGAGGCCAAGCACGGAGTGCGTCTGTTGACCCTGCACTCCTCCAAAGGGCTGGAATTCCCCGTGGTATTCTTCGTGGGGATGGAGGAGGGGTATCTCCCCCACGAGCGAAGCAAAGATACCGACGATGGCATCTCCGAAGAGCGACGGCTGACTTATGTAGGGATCACCCGGGCCAAAGAAATCCTCTATCTCACCTGCGCCATGGAGCGCAGCCGCTTTGGCAAAAAACAAGGACGCGACCCAAGCCGGTTTCTCGATGAGCTTCCCGATAAGATGGTGGAGGTAACGACCGCCGAGAGAAGCTCCTCCCTGCAGGATAAACGAGAAGATCAGAATAAAAAATATCTGGCCGCCCTGAAGTCCGCGATCTTCGATGACTGAATGAGCAGCACCTGAAACGAAAAAAGCCCCGGGTCTCTCCACTGGAGAAATCCGGGGCTTTTTTGTCATAGATATGACTCAGTCGAACATAAAGATCGACAGGATATACCAGAAGAGCATTCCGATGGAGCTAAACAGGCCAAGCGCTGCGCCCACATGCTGATCGGTGCGGTAATGGTGAAGAATCTCGGAGGTCTGATAAACGATCATCGCCGAACTAAAGCCGATCATGATAACCGAGAACCCAAGCCCCAGCGTAAAGCCGAAGAGCGCCCCGGCGGCGATGGCACCGAAGGCCAGCACCGACATCACGATCAAACCGGTGCGAAGAATCCTGAAGTCTTGACCGGTCTTAAAGACCACTGCCGTCAGCGCCGCGAAGGTAATTCCCGTCAATAACAATGCCTGTACGAGAACTTCCGGGCCCCCTCCATAATGGGGATGGGCGGCCATGGAAACGGGAAGCGTCAAGATGATCGCAAAGGCCCCCACTCCTACGAGTAGGCCGATATATTGAAGCCCCTTGGAGTCAACGCGGTGGGCCATAATATCGCCCATCCAGCTAAAGGCGATAAAGAGACCCAATATCCACAGCCAGTTGACCGAGACCATCATGGTCATTACCGGTTCATAGGCCGGCGAGTTCATAAAGAGCGCCATCATCGCAACGCAACCAAATATCGCTCCCATCAGATGGGTGTAGGTGCGTCGGATAAATTGGGCTCGCTCTTCAACGCTGGCAAACGCCGCTGCTTGAGGATTGACTTGCTTCTGGCCGCGTCCTCGGGGTCGACGGGGCTGCTGCCAGTCGCCTCCAGATTGAGGCTCTTGGCCACCACTCCATTGTTCGTCAGATGGGCCATGGGGATATTGATTCTGATTCATGATCGGTAATCCTTCTCGTGAGGTGGTATGAGAGAATCAAACCACAGTCATCGGGAGTTGCTTAACACCGAAATGCGTGGTGATTATTTCCAGTCTACCTTCTTCGGGGCTAAAGATAGTCATCTTTCGGGCAAAGATTCAAGTCCTGACGGAGTGATTCGATGGGATTGAATCGACTTTAACGGAATGTCTCAGGATACAATCCATGTTAAGGGTGACGTATCTTGCAAGATGTGGACGACATCGCCAAGCAGCTGAGAATTTTATCAACAAGGCCAGGATAGCACCAAAATGAATCGACGGATATTCCTGCAATCAATGGGCCTGGGCCTGCTTGGCACCGCGCTATCATCTCCGGCCTGGAGCTTCGACCGCCAACACCGGATAACGATCGCCCGGCTCCGTTATCAGGGAGGCAACGATGATCCCCGACCGGGAGCGCTGCGTCGGTTGTTACAGGAAGTCGACAAGCGGACCAGCATCGAGGTCGACACAAATATCCAGGAAATATCACCGCGTCGTGAAGAGCTCTTTGACTACCCCATGATTTACTGGACCGGAGATCGCGGCTTTGAGCCCTTTGAGGATGAATCGATCGCCGATCTTCGAACCTATTTATTGGCCGGCGGCTTTTTATTCATCGATTCCGCAGAAGGTCTCACAGACGGGCCCTTTATGGAATCGGTGCGCAGAGAGCTAAACCGTGTATTTCCCGACCGGCAACTGGCTACTCTTTCCAGAGATCACACCGTCCATGAGAGTTTTTACCTCATCGATCGACCGGTAGGACGGATCGATATCGCCGGGAATCTCCAGGCTATCTTTGAAGACGACCGCGCGATGGTATTGCTCAACGCCAACGATCTTCTGGGGGCCCTCGCCCGAGACACCTTCGGCACCTGGGAATATGATGTATCCCCCGGCGGTGAACGGCAGCGCGAGATGGCCTTTCGCCTGGCGATCAATGTCGTAATGTACGCTCTGACGGTTGATTATAAAGCCGATCAGGTCCACATCCCGTTCATCCTTCGTCGGCGCCGCTGGCGAGTGGACTGAGAACTTTTTACATCGGATCACGCCATGTTCACCTTCGGCGACTATAATACAAGTGACCTGCTATGGCTGGGCGACTGGAGCCCTCGTTGGATCGCGCTTCTGGGCGTCATCGGCCTGGCCGTACTGGCATTCAGCGCTTTTGATCTGCGCGACCTGAAGGCCCACCGCCGCTGGACCCTTATCGGCCTTCGCGGCCTGGTATACGGCCTGGCGGTGATCCTCTTATTGGAGCCGGCCCTCGATCTTCGGCAGGTATCGCGTGTCAAAAACCACGTCGCTGTGCTCGTCGACACCAGCCAGACCATGGGGCTAACGATCGATGACGGCGAGACCACCCGAATGGACCGGGCCCGCGCAGCGGTTGAGCAACTCCGTCCCCTCGAAGAACGCTACGATGAAGACCATCACTTTGACTATTTCACCTACGGTGAGGAGCTCGATCCAGTATCAGCCTCCGCCATCGAGGAGCTCGATCCCGTCGCTCGCTCCGCAGATCTGACCGGGGCACTGCAGGCCCTTCGGGACCACTATCAAGATCGCGATCTCGGCGGTGTAATCGTAGTGAGTGACGGCATCGACACCGGGGCGATTGGACGCCGGGTGCAACGAGGCGAAGATCTCGATGAGACATCCCTGGAGTTTTTGCGCTCCCTTAACGCCCCGATCCACACCCTCGCCACCACCGGAGATGATGGTCTGCGCGACGTCGCCATCACTCGGGTCCTCCACGACGACTTCGCCTTTGTTCATAACTCGATCACCGTCGACGTCGAGCTCCAGGTCATTGGAATGGACCGTCAGGCTGTACCGGTCACTCTGCGCCGGGACGGCGAAGTTCTTCAGACCACCACTATCCAGGCTCATCCCGAAGAATCGCGATACGAAGTCTCCTTCGAATTCGTCCCCCGTCAGATTGGAAAGGAAGTCTACACC
>SKNI01000723.1 GCA_007120615.1 Myxococcales bacterium
CGGCGTCTGCCCGCTTTTCCTCTCTCCAGGTAGCGATGCTGGCTGTCGATCGGAAAAACGAACATCCATCCAACCTCACTTTGCCCAATTCTCCGGTTTCGAAAGTAAATCTGGTTTAGTGAATCGTGAATGAGTTGACCCCTTGACTTTCAGTATGAGGATCACACCATGGCTGCTTCCTGCATCGCATATACTACCGACGCTCCCACGATAAACGATCATCTTCATCCCCTGGCCCAGTTGCGGGGAAGGAGCCGCGCCGGCGCTACCCTCAGCGACGACTCGTTGACCACCTATATGAACCAGATCCGCCGCATCGAAGTCTTGCCCCGGGAGGAGCAGGATGAACTGGCTCGAGCCTATGCCCACCATGGCGATGTGGAGGCCGGCAAGACCTTGATCTGGTCCAACCTTCGCCTGGTCATCAAGATCGCCCGTGATTTCCACCGAAACGGCCAGGAGTTGATGGACTTTATTCAGGAGGGAAATCTGGGATTGAGCGAAGCCCTGGTGCGATTTGATCCGGACCGGGGAACCCCCTTTGTGGGCTACGCTCATTTCTGGATCCGGGCGATGATCCTAAACCACCTGTTGAATCTGAGTCACCCCATGCGTCTGGGAAGCTCCCGAGACAGCCGCAAGCTCTTTTTCAACCTCAAAAAAGCCCGCCGGGCGGTCGCCCGCAAGGGAATGGAGCCCTCCGCTGAAAATGTAGCTGCCTATCTGGACGTGGATCCCGAAGAGGTCGTTTCCATGGGCGTGATCATGGACTCCGGCGGGGTGGTCTATCTCGACGCCCCTCAATACGGTGAGGACAATGAGGCTACGGGCATCGACTTTCTTCCCGATGACGCCTCACCACCTGATGACGTGGCCGCCCGCCGGTTCTTTCAACAACGACTCTCGGCGCTGGCCGACGACTTTCCCGACACCCTCCCCGACGACCGCCGGGTGAGCATCTGGAAAAAGCGCATGATCGCTGCCGAACCGATGCAGCTTAAGGAATTGGGCAAGGAATTTGGCGTCTCCAAGGAGAGGATTCGCCAGATCGAGATGGACATCCGCCGCCGATTTCGAGTTCACCTGGAACAAGAACTCGGCGACGGTGTCCACGAACATATGGGCTGGACCTGATTCTCAGCTGGCACCCTATTGACTGCTCCTGATTAGCTGCTCGCGCTCAGGCTACGACAGAGGGCTGCGGCGTTTTCCTGATGGGCTTCGCTGGGGGCGGTGGTCTCACAATAATAGGAGGTCTCACCGATGGTGCGATAGGACTGAACCCAATAATTTTCTCCGGCTCCACCGGTGTTGACGAAGGTAACCAGCCAACCGTTATCAAATTCTTCGGACTCCACAGACTCTGCAGAATACATATCTTCGAAGCGCTCGATGGCGTCGGCCAACTCGGCGTCGTGAGAATCAGCGGCTTCCTGAACGGTAACCAGCAACTCCGGGCCCTGTACCATAACCCCGTCGCCTACCACGGCCTCGCCAATCTCGGCTCCCGGGGGCACTTCAGCAATAATCCCCAGGTCTCCAAGCTCCATCGGACCGGCGGCGACCTCTTCTTCGGGCTCTTCCTCGGGCTCTTCTTCTTGCTGAGCCATCTCTTCTTGTTGACCTTCAGCCGGCTCCGGTGCCTCTTCCGGGCTGTCACAGCCAGCAGAGATGACCAGGGCGAATGCGCACAACAATACCGTAAATCTCTTCATTCTTCTTCCTTTTAGAAAGGCGATGCACTGTCGAATTTGTAGTGAACGGGGCTACCGTAACAGAGGAGTCGGAGATGAGCTAGTGCTGCCCGCCGGGAAGATGATTGATTGTCCTCAACCGATCGGTAGCCATCTTTCACCGGCAAGTCACCTGTTTCAGGCTAACCCCGGAGAAAGAGATGTCCCTTTTCACGATCGACTTTGACCGCCGTATCGAATCCACCCTTCCCGCCTCAGAGCTGTGGCGGCTGATGAAGGAGGCCTTCGAGAATCCCGCGCAGAGTTCGATCTGGCCCGTGGAGCTCGAGGAGGTGGAGCCCGTCGAGTTGAAGCGCCACGCCCAGGTTAAAGCGACCTATAAATTCGGTCCCATTCGAATGAGCCCTACCTACCACATCACGCACGT
Organism: Myxococcales bacterium; assembly: GCA_007120615.1. GTDB lineage: Bacteria > Myxococcota_A > Bradymonadia > Bradymonadales > Bradymonadaceae > SKNI01. Next base: position 2,122 of record SKNI01000723.1, read on the forward strand.
CCACCAGGAACGAAACTTCTCCTACGAGAGCGACCGCTCTCATCCCCTGGCCGGGGGAGCGACCGTCGAAGTTGAGGCCCACGGAAGCGGAAGCACCCTGCGATGGCACGGCGCCTATCGCCCCCGAATTCACCCGTTGACGTTAGGAGCGATGCTCTTTGTGCGGCTCTATTTTTTGCGCACCTTTTTCACCCATCTGCAACGCAATATTCGCCACTATGAGGACTCCTATACTCAACCCACCTACGACGCCCCCAGGGCGCAATAAAGAGTCCTGCGATCAGACTGGCTGCGGCGGCCGTCGACCTCCGGAGAGTCGGTGACCGCCCTGGCAGGCGGAGCGCTTAGGGGCGGGCTACTTCTCGATCGGGATCGTTGGACCAGTCCACGAAACTTCCGTCATAGACCACCACATCCCGATCGAGGTGGCGAGCCAGAAAATAACCAAAGCTCGCCTGCACCCCTGTTCGGCAATAGGCGATGATATCTGCATCTTCGACGACCCCGGCTCGGCCGTAGGTGTCGCGAAGTTCCTCGCGCTCTAGAATCAGCGGTCGATCTTCGAGTTGCAGACCACTCTTCCAGAAGACGTTTATTGCGCTCGGAATATGACCGGCCCGCTCTACTCCCGGCCCGGCGACCTCCCCGCTGAATTCGTCGGGGGGACGGGCGTCGACGAGTTCTACGCCGATGTCGTCGATATGCTCCTGAACAACATCGGCATCCACGATCAGGTCGAGGCGGGGCTCCGTGGTGATCTCTCCGGCGGTGATCGTATAGGGCTCCGAGTTAACCGGTCGTTGGTCATCGCGCCATTGCTCCAGCCCACCGTCCAAGAGCGCCACATTGCCCGCCAGCCCCAGCACTTCCAGAGATAAAAAAGCTCTGGTTGCCATCAGCCCCTCCATATCACCGGTGAGGATGATCTGGGCGCCATCTCTTACGCCGGCCTCTTCAAAGGTCACGCGCAATTCATCGAGAGGCGGAAGTAAGAATCCCTCTTCAAACCCTCCGACTACAATATCGGTAAACTTCACATAGGCCTGCCCCGAAATATGGGACTGCTCCCAGGATTCTCGGTCATTCCCCACGTGGATCAGGACCACCGAAGGGTCTTTTTTATTGGCCTCCACCCAGGCCCCCGAGCGGAGCACTTCATCGGGAACAGCTTGAATCTCGGGGTCTGGAGCCAGATCGGCGACGGCCTCTTCCTCCGGCTCCTCCTGGACCTCCTGCCTCACCGGTTCGTCTGTCTCCTCCGCCGGGTCAGGGGTCGTGGCACAGGAAAAAGAAAACGCGATCATAATCAACGAGGCGACCCACCATAACCGAAGATTTGACTTCATCTTTTGACTCCCGGGATTGAGAATAGGACAGGGGTTTCCCATCCAGTACCTTGTGGAACCGAACGGCCCATGTAATAGAGGAATTCGTCCAAATCTTCCAGAGGGTGCTATGAAAATGAAAAAATTGTGGCCGCTATTGGTGATACTTCTTCTGTCTGGATGGGGATGTTTCGATCCCGAAGAGCCTTCTCAAGAGCGAGATGCGGGAAGCGTGGAAGATGCCGCAGGAGGCGATGCTGATGATGAAGACGCCGCTTCTCTCGATACCGGCGGCTCGGACACTGGCGAGTCTCCCGATGCCGACCCGGGAGACGCCGATGCAGAGCCAGGAGACCCCGACGCCGATCCAGAAGACGCCGACCCGGCAGATCCCGATACGGACCCACCGGATCCCACATGCACGCCTTCTGACACTCCCCAATACGACCTCTACGCCTCTCCCACCGGACAACCCGGGGCGGCCGGGACCTCCGACGATCCTCTGGACCTCGCCACCGCCCTCAGCTCCTCTGGTCCCGTCGCTCCAGGCGATCGAGTGGCTCTCAAAGCGGGCACCTACGCCGGTGCTTTCGTCAGCGAACTCGCCGGCACAAGCTCCGCTCCCATCATCGTCGAGGCCAAACCCGGTGCCCGGGTCATCCTGGACTCCGCAGGCCAGGACGCCGAATCGGGACTGGTTATCAACGGAGAATGGGCCGAATTCCATGGCCTGGAGGTCACCAGCACCGGTGCAAATCGACAAAATAATCTCTCCGGCGTGACCATCTACGGCCCCAATACGAAATTGGTCAACTCCGTGATCCACAACACCGCCCAGGGGATCAGCTTCTGGCGTCCCGCCATCGACAGCGAACTCTACGGAAATATCATCTACAATAACGGCTATGAGGGCTCCACCCGGGGACACGGCCACGCCATCTATATGCAAAACGCCGACGGCACCAAGGTGCTGGAGAAAAATATCATCTTCTTCGGCTACGGGTTTGGCATCCACGCCTATACCGAAGGAGGCTCGATTCAGGGCTTTGACCTCATCGAAAACGTCTGGTTTCGCGCCGGCGCCTCCCTCCCGGGGTCCTCCACGGAGGGAACTTCCGACAACTGTCTGATTGGCGGACTTCAGCCGGTGGCCCGCACCCAACTCATCGGCAACCATAGCTGGGGCCCGGAGATCTCCTCTCGCAACGTTCGAATCGGCTGGGGCGGCTCGGTGCAAAACGACGATATCACCTTGATCGATAATTATTTCGTCGGCTACCTCGGCTTCCAGGGACATTGGCTGTCGGGGACAATTCACGGAAATACCTTTCACAGCGAGACCAGCGGCATTCACCCTCCTGATTACCCCGATAATATCTACGACGACCAACTTCCCTCAGGCTCCCGGGTCGTGGTCCAGCCCAACGACTACGACGAACGACGGGCCGACCTGATCATCTATAATTTCGACGACGCCGACACCGTCTCCGTCGACCTCAGTGACGTCCTCGAAGAGGGCGTCTCCTTTGAGATCTTCAGCGTCTTTGACCTCCAGGGCACTCCCGTTTTCAGCGGCAGCTATGACGGCACTGACATCGAAGTTCCTATGGGATCTGTCGATCCACCCCAGCCCAGCGGGGATCCTAATGCCATCACCGGCGACGACGATCCAGGCAAAGCCTTCGGCGTATTCGTGGTCCGCTGGAGTTGTTGATGGCTGAAGAAGTCCCCCCGTGGCAGCTCCGAATCGACGAGCTCTACCGCACAGAATCCAGCCGAATTCTGGCCACTCTGATCCGCCTCCTCGGTGACTTCGAACTCGCCGAAGAGGCATTGCAGGAGGCGTTTTCTGCGGCGCTAAAACAGTGGCCAGACACGGGGATACCCGATAATCCGAGAGCCTGGCTGATCTCCACGGGCCGATTCAAGGCCATCGACCGTATCCGACGCCGGGACCGCTTCGACTCCATCGTCACCGAGCTCAAGGAGCTTCCCCTGGAGCTCACTTCGGAGTCTCCCTGGGAGAATGGCGAGGAAAAAGACGACCGCCTGCGCCTTATCTTTATCTGTTGTCACCCCGCGCTCCCTCACAAGGCCCGGGTGGCTCTTACCCTGCGTGAAATCTGCGGGCTCACCACCGAGGAGATCGCCCACGCCTTTCTGGTTCAGCCCTCCACCCTGGCTCAGCGCATTGTTCGCGCAAAACGAAAGATCCGCGACGCTAAAATCCCCTACGAAATCCCTTCCACAGAGGAGCTTCCCCGGCGACTCGACTCCGTTCTGCAGGTCATCTACCTGGTCTTCAACGAGGGCTACTCGGCCTCCTCGGGCAACTCTCTTATTCGCCAGGACTTGTCGAAAGAGGCCATCTTTCTCGGCCGAATGCTCCTTGAATTATTGCCCGATGCCGAGGTCAAAGGGCTTCTGGCGCTGATGCTTCTGCACGAGTCCCGAAGAGAGGCCCGCAGTACCCCGCAGGGCGATATCATCTTGCTCGAAGATCAGGATCGCCAACTCTGGGATCAAGAACTCATCACGGAGGGCATCGCGCTGGTGGAAGAGGCGCTCTCCGGCGACATCGTCGGCCCCTACGCGCTGCAGGCCGCAATTTCTGCGCTACATGCCGAAGCCCCTGGCACCGAGCAAACCGATTGGGCGCAGATCGTCGCCCTTTACGACATTCTGCTCGTATCCACCCCGTCACCGGTGATCGAATTAAACCGCGCCGTCGCCGTTTCCATGCGTGATGGACCGCAGCCGGCGCTGACCATTGTTGATGACCTCCTTTCTGACGGCGCATTGAATGACTATCACCTCATCCATGCCGTTCGCGCCGATTTTTATCGCCGCCTACACCAATTCGAGCCGGCCCGAGAAGCCTACCGAAGAGCCCTGGAGCTGGCAGAGCAAGAACCGGAGCGGAAGTTTCTCACGCGAAGACTCGCCGAATTAGACCGATGAACGAATAACCAACAGCGGAGACAACCATGAAATACGTAGCCCTCGTGTATGGCGTAGAAGAAAAAATGGCCGAGATCGAAGACGCCGAATGTTTAGATTTCGGCGAAGGTCTCGATGAGCGCGGACAACGCCTTGGGGGGCAGGCCCTCGAGTCGGTACAGACCGCCACTACCGTGCGAGTGAGAAACGGCGAGGTCTCCGTCACCGATGGCCCCTTCGCCGAGACTAAAGAACAACTGGCGGGCTTCTATCTTCTGGAGGCCCGGGACAAAGACGAAGCCATCCGCATCGCTTCCCGGATCCCGCCGGCCCGCATCGGTAG
>SKNI01000349.1 GCA_007120615.1 Myxococcales bacterium
CCGGTCTGGAATCAGCACGCCTACAGCGTCACCAACGTCTGCGACGGGGTCGACGATTCGCTCTGCATTGGCGTCGACAATCGACCGGGCGCCATCCCCAGCGGCCGGATCAACAATTGGGACGTCGACTACCTCAATAACTATCGCCAGAACTCTCAGGGCGAAGGTCTCTTTCACGCCCCGGACCTTGTCATTACTGACCTTCAGGGCCGCTGTAATTCCGAGGGATTCACCCTGGTGGTCACCGTTGCCAATCAGGGGAGCCGCGCGGTCATCGAGGGCTTAAACGTCGCTCTCTTCGCCGAAATCGACGGCGCCGAGGAGTTAATCGCCGTCTTGCAAACCACCGAACTACTCGCCCCCGGAGCCAGCGAAACCCTGACCTATGTCTGGGATGACGCTCCCTTCCAGGTCGGGAGCGGTGATGAGGTTGACGTCTTTGCTCGGGCAAATGACGACGGCACCGGACAGCGGCAATACCGGGAATGCGACGAGACCAATAATGAGCGAATGGCTACTGCGATCTGCGCCTGTGCCACCGATGATGATTGCGAAGTCGCTCATTATTGTGCTGATGATGGTGTCTGCAGGCCAGTTCCCGGTTGAGAAGTCACCGAACTAGCTTCCCACTTTCACGCAAATCTTGCCGAAATGGGCCCCTTCGGCCATGTGGTCGAAGGCCTCTTTTACCTCGTCGAACTCCACGACCCGGTCGATCACCGGCTTAATATCGTTGACTTCAATGGCCCGACACATCCGCTCGAACATCTCTCGGTGACCCACGATCACGCCCTGGATTCGAATATTCTGCATTAAAATCGGGATGACGTTGAGCTCCTGAATTCCTCCTGACAGCACCCCGATCAGGCTTATCTGCCCGCCAATGCGAACCGCTCGAATCGATTGCTTTAGGGTCCCCGCTCCTCCAACCTCAATGACCTGATCGACTCCTCGATCATCGGTTAACTTTCGAGCGGCCTTTCCCCACTCTTTCTCCGAGCGGTAATTGATGCCTTCATCGGCAAAGAGCGAGAGGACTCTCTCTAATTTCTCATCGCTACTGGAGGTGACGATCACCCTGGCACCGATCATCTGGGCGAATTGAGCGGCGAATAACGAGACCCCCCCGGTGCCCAGCGTCAAAAGCGTCTCTCCAGCTTTAAGTCCCCCCTGCTCTACGACCGCATTCCAGGCCGTTACCGCCGCACAGGGCAGGGCCGCTCCTTGCTCATCGCTGAGATTGGAGGGAACCTCCACCACCGATTCCGCCGGCACCACCATCTCCTCGGCCAGGGTCCCATCTCGAGGCCCCCCGAGGGTAGAAGAGAGTTTTTTGCGGGTCGGCTCCCCGCTGTACCAGTCCTGAGCGAAAATCGGCATCACCCGTTTGCCCATCCATTCCTTGTCGACCCCTTCGCCCAATCCGATCACTTCTCCCACCCCGTCGGAGCAGGGAATGACCGGCAACTTCTGACGGGGATTATACATCCCCTGAATCATCAATAGATCCCTAAAATTCAGCGACACCGATCTCATCTTGAGCTTTATCTGCCCCGGCCCGGGCGCCTGAGACGGTCGCTCCACCATTACCAGATTATCCATCCCGAAACTGTCTTCGATCACATAGGCTCGCATCGAAACCTCTGAATGAGTATAATTTTATTGGCCTGGAGTTGAATTATTCACACGTTTTACTACACTATACTACATGCAACCCCAATTCCTCTTCCTGGTGAGGATGGTATGAGCGCTTCTTCGGAAAAACAATCGTCTCCCTCTCCGATCGCCCGGACAGCTTTGAAGCTGGGGATCTGTGGGGCGGTCATCTTCGCCATCGGTTTTTCTATCGCCGTGGTCGGAACCTCGGGAACGGTCTCCGTATCCCACGCCGACGTCGCCTGGTTTAGCCCTTTTGAGCGTACCAACTCGGAGCGCTTTGAGACGTCCCTCGATAAGCTCGGCCACGACGAGCCCCGCCGGTTTAACCTCAATGGAAATACGGTCTTCTTCTCCACGGCGACCTCCCGCAAGATGCCCCGGCAATTGATGGCTGAATACCAGGAAGAGTTTCGCAGACAGGGCCTCAACGATCAGATTTATGTCGACCTCAGCGCCGAGCAAGCCGATGCGCGCACCTTCACATCACTCACCGGCGGCCTGGTCCCCCTGGAGATTCGAGACGATCAGATCGTTCTGGGAGGAGTGCTCACTGCCAATAAAGCCTCTACTCCTCAGGAGTTGATGAAGAATATGATGGAGGCCGACAACCCCGATGACCTCTTTCGAGCCCATCGGTATATCGAGATCACGCGCTCTCCCGATCGTCGTCACACCTCGATTGTCAGCAGCTGGAGTGATGAAGCCTTTGACTACAGCCGCATGCGGCCGGGCTCTCGGGCCGAAGGTCAGATCTATGATCACGTCGTCCCGCCCTGCCCCGGCTGCACCCGCCTGACCCGATTTGCCGACGACAATCCGGCCGAAGCCGACCGCGTGGACCTCGCCTTTCTTGGCCCCCGCTCCATCGATGAGACCCGGGACTTCTACTACCGCACCCTGGTGGGGGACGGCTGGGTGTTTGACGAAGTTGCCGCCCGAATGGAGAAACTCGAGGAGTTCATCGACCTGGAGGTCCCGCTGGGCGAGGCGATGACGTTTCAGCGTGGAAATCAGCAGCTGACGTTGATCGTAATGCCCGATCCTCGCTCCGGCCAAACGATGACCCTGGCTACCCACACCGACGCCTGAAGTCTCCTCGGTTCCCGTTGTTTGCCATTCCCTTCCTTGTCTCTGAGGGGAGGGTGTGGAGGTTTTAGTAGCTGGTTCGCTTCACAATCCGAGGGAGATTACACCATGAGTACGCGCACCCTTCCGCTTGACGATCAACTGCATCGCTACCTGCAGAGCGTTTCCGTTCGAGAACCTCATATCTTTGAGAGGTGTCGACTGGAAACTGCAGAGTTGCCGATGTGCAGCATGCAGATATCACCGGAGCAAGGTCAGTTTATGAACCTTTTGCTTCGTGTGATGGGAGCCAAAAACGCCATTGAACTGGGCTCTTTTACCGGCTACAGCGGTCTCTGGCTCGCCAGCGCTCTCCCGGAGAAGGGGCGCCTGGTTGCCTGTGATATCAATGAGGAGTGGGTCTGTCAGGCTCGACGATACTGGCAGGAGGCGGGCTTGATGAATCGCATCGAAATCCGCCTCGGCGACGCCTCCGACACCCTGATCGATCTCATCGAAAAGGGCTCCGCAGACCATTTTGATTTTATCTTCGTCGACGCCGATAAAGCGAATTACGACCGCTATTATGAACTCTCTTTGAAGTTATTGCGCCCCGGCGGGGTGGTAGCCATCGATAATGTGCTCTGGGACGGAAAGGTGGCCGATAACGCGATCCAGGATCCCGACACCTCAGCCATTCGGCAGTTAAACGAGAAGCTCGTAGATGACGACCGCATCGATCTCAGCATGATTCCCATCGGTGACGGCCTCAGCCTTTGTCGAAAGAGGTAGACGCTGGTATTGAACATAAAAAAGCGCCGTCGACCAGGAGATCGACGGCGCTTTTTTTATTCTTATTGACCGTTGTTCTTATTCGGAGTCCGTCGTGGCTTCTGCACTTTCTGGGCTTTCAGCAGGCGCTGCGGGCTTGACGAATCGAAGCGTCATCCGGTCACTCTCGCCGATCTCTTCAAAACGGCTCTGGTCATCGCCTTCACTTCGCAAACTCGGAGGAAGGGCCCAGACACCTTCTTCATAGTCACGGGTGTCTCGGGGGTTGGCGTTAATCTCGGAAGCATCTTCCAGAACAAAACCCGCCTGCTCGGCTCGTTCCATAACGAACTCCTGGGGCAGATATCCTTTGGGGGAGGTCTCCGCCGGGTCAGCACCTTCAGCCGCTCGGTGCTGCACTACGCCGAAAACTCCGCCGGGCTTGAGCGTCTCAAAGGCAAACGCGAATACGTCGTCGATGACTTCTCGATTATACCACCCATGCATGCTTCGAAAGCTGACGATCATATCAGCCGACTCCGGCCCGCCGATGTCGACGGTCTCCGGGGGCTCGAAGGTGCCTACTCGAATATTACCGAATACTTCAGCCTGGGCTTCCAGCAACTCTTGATATTCCAGACCAATCTGAGTGCGGTAGGCTTCGGTGTCTTCGGGGTCAAAAGCAAATGAGCCCACCGTCAAATGACCTTCTTCCGCAAGAAAAGGAGCCAGAACCTCGGTGTACCAGCCACGGCCCGGGGATAGCTCGACCACCGTCATACCGGGAGCGATGCCGAAGAAATCCAGGGTATCTGCGGGGTTTCGATATTGATTTCGGACTCGATTTTCTTCCGAGCGATGATCTCCGTCGGCGATAGCCTGAAGAATATCGAGGGTGGCGAGTTCTTCGACCACCTCTTCTTGTTCGGGAGCCTCCTGCTCGGCCTCCTGCTCGACAACAGGCTCTTCGTCAGGAGTAGCCTGGCTACTCGAACAACCGGCTGCCAATCCAATCACCAGACTGGCTGCTAATACTCTTCTCGCTACTTTCATGTCGAACTCCGTGGGCAAAGATTGATAAAGCCGTCCGGTTTTTCCCGATCGGGAAACTTCATGTAGCGGACGAACTGGTCAATTCCGCCTTCGCTGTATCAGAGATCGGCCAATGACACCATTTTCACTTTGTAAAGATTCACTCGACTTTGGTCGGTTGCGAACGCGTCTATCTTTGATCAGGTAGCAGATCGTTGTACTTCTCTCATGCCTGGGATAGCGGTTATGCGAAGCGTCCTAATTCCCGTATTTATAGCTCTATTTGGTATGGGATTTGCCGCCACGGTCCTGGCCGTTACTCCCGCTCAGACCGACGATTTCGAGACCTTTCCCGAGCCCGACCCCGGGGAAGTTCCCCAACCGGGCCCCCCGGAATTGGACGAGCCACCGGAGCCCACCGAAGATCTCTTTCCGCTCCCGGAGGACACCGATGACGTAGAGGCCTATCTGCGACTTCTCGACCCCCGCCCACCCCTTGCGATCACTCGACTCGCCATGACTGAAAACGAGATCTGTGGACTGACCCAGGGAGGTTGGCTGGCTTGCTGGTCGCTCTTCGACGACGATAGCCTGGTCTTCCCGGAGGGGATCTTCGCCCAGGTTACCGCCGGCTCCGATCACTTTTGCGCCATTGATGCCTGGGGCGAACCTCGGTGTTGGGGTGCCGATGATCGGGGCCAGCTCGAAGTCCCACCACAGCAATTTTTAATGCTCGCTGCCGGTGCTACCCATACCTGTGGTCTGGACCTGGTCGGAGAACCGGTCTGCTGGGGTGATCTGGACCAGGCGCACCTTGATCCTCCCGATGGACCGTTTCAAATCATCGAAGCCGGAGGTAATCGCACCTGTACCGGCTCCGCCGCGGAAGCGCCGGTGTGCTGGGGAATGCCTTCGGAACCAGCCCGACCATTTACCGAGCCCTTATACAACCTCGATATGAGCAGCTCGATCATCTGCGGGCTCGACGCCACCCGTCTTCCCCGGTGCGCCTTCACCGAAGACACTGCTCCTTTTGACCCTCCCGACGAACTCGCCGCCTCGGTCTCTGCTGGAGGTGACTTCATCTGCATCCTCGATACCCTCGGCGACGTTCACTGCACTGGTCCGGGAGCTCCCGCTCTTCCCGACGAACCTCTCATCGCGCGAGCCATCGCCTCCAATGAAATCATGGTATGCGCCGTTACGACCCTCAATAATATTCTATGCTGGGATCGCGACGATGAGGTCTTTCGAAGCTGATTTAGGTTTGAGCGCGGACGCTTGATATGCACCCACCTGGTTGACTCCGCGTACGATGGCCCTATAACTTGTTGCTCCCCGAACGTTCCCCAATCAATGACTAATGGCAGGAGTATCTCATGAGTTCAAAAGAAGAGTTAATCAAACGCCTCAACACCGCTATGGCCTGGGAATTAGCCGGCGTGATTCAATATATGCAGGCCGCCGTGATGGTTACGGGCCACGCTCGTGAGACCTTCTATGATTTCTTCCATGAATCCAGTGAAGAGGCTCGCGATCACGCCGAGTTAGTCGGTCAAAAGATCGCCGTCCTCGGCGGCGTTCCCACCGTAGAGCCTGCAACCATTCGACAGGCCGCCGACATCGACGGAATGCTTGAAGCTGCTCTGGAACTGGAAAAAGACGCCCTGAAAGCCTGGGAAGATGCCCATGCCGTGGCTGACGCTGCCAATCCGGGAACTGTCTTCTGGATCGAGGAACATGTCGCCGAAGAGCAAGAACATGTCGATCACCTTCGAAAACTCACTCAGAAGGTAAAGTTCGCCTCCTCTGATATCAAAAAAGCCAGCAATAAATCGGGCTGATTAACCGTTATGATTCGGCGGTGAGACCACTCACCGCCGTTTTTTTCGGTGGGTTTTGGATGATTTTGATATTAATTTTCAATTTCTCCTTGACCCGATATTGAAATCTATTATCAATATCATAGGTGGCATTCACGGACGACCATTCGGCGCAGGTCAAAAAGCACCGTCGACCAGGGATTGAGAGATGAACTTAGAAAAGACATTGGGAAGCCTGCTGGGCTTTGATGAAAGCACCCGGGTGGAACTCGTTCAGGTCGGCCAGGCCAATGAAACGCCTACTCTGGAGCTGCGCTTGAAGCGTGACGCCGGTGAATTGGGATGGCTTACCCACCGGCGTATTCGCCTC
>SKNI01000495.1 GCA_007120615.1 Myxococcales bacterium
GAATATCATCGGGGGGCGGCCCGGAAGCTCCGGACCGCGGGGCGGGTTCAACACCACCAACATCGCAAGCGGTCAAGATAAACAGTGTCGCGACCAGAAATGGGGCTCGTTTCAGTCCAATTGAACTCATCACTAATATCTCATTCGCTATAATCTGGGGGACGTTCCACTTTGACCGGTAGTATTCCACGGTCGGGGCAGCGGGGCAAATGGACTCGGTGGAGTGGGTGTGACCTCCGGAAGTGGTGGGAATGCGGTTGTTCTGATTTGTGGTTTAAGTGGTTGACAAAGAACGGCTTTTGTTGTTTCTGGCCTCTGGTTTGTTCGGGTTCCGAGAAACTCATCGAGGTTAGAATATGCTTTTTTACCGATTCCTCTTCATGATCGCTCTGGTTGCCTTCATTAGCGCCTGCGGTCCAGAAGAGACATCCATACATATCGAAGATGGTCATTCTCCCGACGGCGGGGAAGAAGAGAGTTTCGAGCCCGAGCTTTCAGACGACGGATGGGAACATGACGTGACGGTCTACCCGGGACGCGGTGAGGACTCGATTGCTCCGCCGATGGACGAGGAAGAACAGGACGAGGAAGAAGCCGAAAAAGCCGAGGACGAAGGAGGGGACCAACAGAAAGATGACGAAGACGAGAGTCCACAGCATGAGCCGGAGGCGGAAGCAGATCCAGCGGAAGAGTCAGCAGATCTGGAACTGGGATGTTCCGATGAAGGGGATATCTGCCGGTTTTGCGGGCCGCCACAGGGAGTGGTCACCCAATGCCCGGAGAGTGATTCCAGTCTACCCTGTCAGGTATTTCGGCTGGTCAATCAGGAGCGCGAAGCCCATGGGTTGCATGCACTGGAATATAACGGAACCCTGGCGGAGTCGGCCGTGATTCACGCCATGGATCTCAATCACTGCGACTTCTTCGCCCACGACTCCCTCGACGGGACGACGTTCTTTCAGCGGTGCGCTCAGAACGGATATGACGGGTCCTGTACGGGAGAGAATATCGGAGGGGGCCAGCGGAGTGCTCAGGCCGTATTTGATGCCTGGATGGATTCACCGGGACATCGCCATAATATGCTCTATGACCGTCATTTTGAGGTAGGAATCGGTTATTACGAGGGAAGTGGAGCCTACGGCCGTTATTGGGTTAAGCACTTCGGGCGGCCCTGATAATATAACGTATTGGACCGCCCGGGGCTTCAGGGAAGGAATAACTCCCCTTCAAAGGATGCATCGAGCATCAAGAAGCCATCGCGGATGTCCATGGGGCGGGTCATGCGAACGTCGAGATCGAGATCCGCCAATTCCGGAGCAAATTCGTCGAGGCCTCCAATATCGGGGATGGGTAGTCCAAAGGAGAGTCCGTCACCGATGGCTTCTTCGATCTCCGGCCAGAGCTGGCTGCGAATGACCGTTTCCAACCCGGCGGCGTCGAGAAGGGGGGCATCACCGGTGGTTTCGATGAGCCATAAGTCGATAATGGGCTGATCGCTGACTTCTATGGCGATGGAGTCGCCCGCAATATTGAGGTCAACGCCCACCGCGATATGAGCACCGAAGCGGTCAGTGCGATCGTTCCATCCCAACTCGGTTTCCAATTGCCCGACATGGAGCATCAAATCAAAGGGCTCGTCGTTCATCGGCGGCGAGGCCAGGGGAGGCAATCTTCCAAAGGCGTTACCCTCCGAGAGAAGTGCTGCGAAATTGGAGGGGATCATCTCTGAGATGTCGATATTGAGGAGGCCTGCGTCCCAGAGATTATGAAAGATGGCGTTGATCAAGGTCAGATTCAAGCCGATCTGGATGCGACTTCCATCAAAGAACGGGAATCCCGGGGGGCCGGCGTAGAGCATGGCGACGCCGGGATTGTCGGGAAAGTGCGAAGCACCGTCGACCATAAGGCTGGCTTCTACAAATCCTTCCAGTCCCTCCATAAATACGGTGCCCAGCTGTCCGATCTGGCCTGCGAATTCAAGGGAAATGGGCTCGCCGATTCCCACATCGAGGTCAAATTCCTGATGGGCGATGGCGTCTTCCAGGGAGGTGAATACATCTTCCAGCAGATTCGGCAGGGTATCGATAAAGGAGAGGTTGACGCTGTCCAGAAGGAGGTCTTCAAGGCTGGTGCGCAGGGCGCTGTCGGCCAGTTGAAAGATCGCGTTGGCTTCGGCGCTGGCAAAGTTGGGGGTGGCGTCTTCGATGGCCAGTTCAAAATGGGTCATCTCCACAGTGAAGGGCTCCTGTGCGGAGGGCTTTTCCACATCGATTTGTACGAAAATCGAGAGCGCAGCGGAGATCTCTCCCCCAAGATCCAGGGTCTGGTCCGAGACTTCGATCATGCCCTCGGTTTGGGCGATGATATTTGGCAGTTGAGCGTAGAGTTGCAGCCCTTCGTCGGTGGTGTCGATCTCCACACGGGGGTCGTAGACAGTCACATCGGGGACGCTTAAGACGAAGCCGCTGGAGTCGACGACGGGGTTGTCCAATTGGGAGCTGATGTCGAGAAAGCGGAGAACCAGAAAAATAATATCCGCCAGATCTTCGGTCAGAAGGTGGGACTCGGAGATGACCGTCGGTGGGTTGCCGTCATCAAAGAAGTTCTGTCCCAATTTTAAGATGATCGCATCATCGAGAGTGGTCTCGATGGGCTTTTCGTGATCTCCCTTGGTGGTCTCTAAAAAGTGGGGAGCCCACAGAAAACTGGCTGCCGTAAGCCCGTCCAGGGGGTTGACTCCGTCGAAGGCCCGAACGAAGACGGTGTTGATGCCGAAATGAGGGGTGAGTTCGGTGGAGAAGCGGTTGTCGGCGTCGACTTCGATGTCTTCTCCGTTTACCTGGACCCGATCGATGGTTTTGAAACCGGAGACCACGCCTTCTACGGTAATGCTGTCGACATCGCTTCCATCAAAGTGTTCTCCCGGGGAGGGACTCTCCAAAGTGATGGTGGGCGCACCGTCGGACACGATAACCGAGCGCTGGGCGCAGAGATCGGTGACCACGCCGTCTTCGATTGCACAGGCCTGAAAGTCGACGGTTCCTTCCTGACGGACGAACCAGCGGTCGCGACCGTCGTCTTTCTCGACCATCTCTTCGGGACCCACGGTCCACTCCACCTCGGCGTTGTTGAGGACTTCCCAATTATAATTATAGACCGTCGCCGACGGGGTGATGCGAGTGTCTACGGCGTAGGCAAACCGGGTCGGTGAGAAGTCGAGCAAGAGATGGGCCGGGATGACGGCCGGATCGTATTCATCCTGGTTTTGGTTTTCCTCTTCTTCCTCTTCTTCCTCTTCCTGGTTCTGCTCCTGGTTTTGGTTCTCATGCTGGTTGGTCGGCTCGTCGACGGACTGGCCACCACAGGCGACCAGAGAGATGACGAGCAACGAGAGAAGAAGCGTTCGAATTGGTGCCGTAAATTTCATCATAAGTTCACTGGATCCCGAATTCGCCGCGAAGGATGATATGGCGGATAGTTTGCTCCATGGACGGACCGGTCACTCCGAAAGACTCTCCTGCGGGGAGATCATAGGTCGCCATGGAGGCAGGAATGGTGAAAGAGGGAATGGGCAACGAGGGCAGAGCCGCGTTGAGAGATTGATCGATGACGTCCTGGATGAGTCCCCGCAAGAAGTCCTCCAGAATGTCTCGAGTGTCCTCGGTCAGGGAGACCTCTTCCGGGGAGAAGTGGAATTCGTCGATGGTGATGTCCTCAAAGCTCAGCTCGTCACCGTTGAGGTTGATTCTGGTAGTAGCCGTGGCTCCAAGGTTCAAAAAGATCGGTTGGTCAAAGAGTCCCGGGTAGGCAAGGGACATGCGCAGTCCACCGAGCATGATCGTGGCGCTATCGTCCCCCTCCAAGACCGCCAGGGGCGGCAGTTGGGTTTGCAACATCACCGAAGTCCCGTCGGGCACCTCGTCTCCGAAGAGAGCGGAGCCGATATTGGCGTGGAAGAGTCCTCCTCGCCATAGCGAGTGCAAGGCCTGATTGAGCAGGGAGACGTGTACGGCAGCAGAGACCGTATCGCCGGAGGGAGCGAGCTGAATCGAGCCGGAGGGGTGAGCGACGCCCTCGGTGGGAATGGCATGGGCCGCCGAAGGAGGAACGATCCGAGGAGCGAGCCCAAAGAGGAGCCGTGAGGAGTTGGCGTTCACCGTAGAGAAACGGAATCCAAAATTTAAAGACAGGGTATCGTCGTTGTCCAGACGGGGTACCTCGATGTCGCCGGCCAGAGAGTCCACATCGAGTGACCTCATCAGATCATCGAAGAGGTCATTGAAATTGTCGCTGACGGCGTCTTCAAAGGTGTCTTCGATCAACCCTCGCAGGGTTCCCTGAAAGAGACTGTCGAGAGCGGAATAGATAGCGCTGGAGAACCAGTTTCCGCCAGAGAGGCTGACCGATCCGCTGCGGACGAATTCCACTTCTCGCAGGTTGATGCGAGGAGTATTTCCGATCAGGTCGACATTGGAGGTCAACTGAGTTTCCACAAAGCTAAGGGTGGCCACCGGATTATAGCTGCCCCAGCAGGTAGCATTCCACCAACTGCTGCCGTTTGTGAGGCGCAATCGAATCTCTACATCGTTGAGTCGGGCGAAGAGGCGAAGTCCTCCTCCGATCAGATCGATGGAGGTGACGTGAGGAGCGCCCACATAGCTGATGCCCTGGACATAGAGGTCGAAATCACAATAGTCCACATCATAGGGATGCTGTTCCTGAAGTGCGTCGAGGATGGTCTGGCGAAGTCCGTCGCTGTTGATGACCGCCAGGATAATATCATTGAGGCTGCGCAACGAACCGGTGTTGGCTTTGTCGTCGATGGCGTCCTGACTCAAGCGAAGGTTGACGGCATCGTTGATATAGCCGGCCGGAGCGGCCCAGGAGTTGGAGACCAGGTAGGTGCAGGTGCGCACGCTTTCTTCGCCCAGGGTGTCTCGGGCGACGATGTCGACGAAGTTGATGCCGTATCGCGGCTGAATGGTGGTGGAGAAGTTGCCCTCGTCATCAAAGGATACTGATTCGCCGTCGATAAAGATCTCTTCGATGCCGAATTCGTCGGCTGCAGTTCCTGCGATGGTCAGATTAGAGCCGGGGTTGTGATCGACCATCTGGTTATCGTAGGGCTCGGTGCAGTTGATGGCGGGCCCGCTGTCGTTGACGATGACCTCGACCTCTTCGATGAGGGGGATATCATCGTGGGTACCGCTGGTGACCTCGGCGCGCAGGACGTAGAGGCCATTTTCGGAGAACCGGAACCGACCCACCCCGAAGGTTTCCCCGGGCGGGGTGGCGGTGATTTCGATAAAGGCTGTGGGAACTTCGTTTCCGAAGCGATCTTGTGCGATGGCCGACATGGTGATGACCTGGCCGATGCCGTAGGTGCTCTGGAAGGGGATGACGTTGACCAATAACTCCGAGGGCAGGTCGGGGATGACTTCCACGGTATCACCGAAGATGTCGCGGACCCCCTCTACATGGCAATTGAAGGTGTAGAGCCCGGTCCGAGTAATGGAGACGCTCAGGTTCTGGTTGTCGATGGCGATGCCCGAGCCGCTGGTGTCGGCCAGGAGGGTAAAGGAAATATCGTCGACGGGATTTCCGTAGGCGTCAAAGGCTCGACAGGTAGCCTCGACATTTTCGCCGGCGACCATCTGGTAGGAACTCAAGGTCGTGGTGGTCGTGTGGACCGGTCCCGGCTCGATGAGCACCTCAATTGGTGAGGGATCGGTCAGGCCCAGGGCCGGAGACTGGCAGGTGATTTCGGCGCGACCCACTTTTGTCGCGATATCGTCTTCGAAGGCGTTATTGGGATTTTTGAGGATTCGATAGCCCGGCGCATCATCCTCGTCATATTCGATGACTTCGCCTGCGGGATCGAGGAATCGACATTCTGCCTGGAGACGATCTCCGGCGGTCATGGTCGTCGGGGAATGAAGGATGGTTTCGATGGCCACTGCGACTGTAGGTGGGTCATTGGTGGGAGTGGGAGGGTCGGGCTCGCCCGGTTCTTCAGGCTCCTCCTGGTTGTTGTCTTCCTCCTGATTTTCATCATCGTCTTCTTGCGTTTCCCAACGCTCATCGGAAGCGGTGTCGTCTTCTCCACAGCCGATCACGGAGATCGAAGTCGCCAGCAGAAATACGGCAATGATCCACCAGTGAACCACTCCACCTATGCATTTGCAGTTTGAGCCTGCCATGTGCGCTCCCATTCCAGTCGCGACCAAAAAATCTATCGATGGTGTATAACTGGAAGGAATTGTAGCGGCTCCCCCTTAGTAACGCAAACTTTTACTCCCCGCGGAGTGCTTCGATTGCGTCGCGAAGATCGCCGCGATAGCAACTAATGCAGTCATTTAGACGCAACGGACCGCAACCCCGTCGAGGGGTGGCAGCGGCAGCTTCCAGGGTGGAGATGGCTCGGGAGTCTCCGATGGCCACGATTTTATCAATCATTTTCTTATTATCGGTGCATCCCGATGCCTGTCGAAATTCCACGGCGGCGCGATCCCAGGGCTCGAGGCGTCGCAATTGATTATGCTCTTGTAAAAACTCAAACGCCATATCTCGGCGGCTTCGAGTGGAGTGGGTGCGGGCGATCTCGGAGACGGCTTGTCTGGTGGTGGCGTTGAAGTTTTCGGCCAGCAAAGCGCCTGCAGCCTCACCGTCGCTGTTGGTGTGGAGGCGTACGACGATGATCGCGATCAACTCTTCA
>SKNI01000652.1 GCA_007120615.1 Myxococcales bacterium
AAACCACCTCGGGCGAAGCCTTTGATCAGGATGCGCTGCAGAGAGATATCGAGCACGATTGGTATAAGTTGATGGAGCTAAGAGCACGGCTCGATGAGATTCCCCGTAGCGATGATGCCAAACTCCATCGATTACGTGAGCACCTGCGAGACCATCAACCAGGTCAGCACCGAACCCTGTTATTTTCCCAGTTCTCCGATACAGCCGCATACCTCTACGAAGGCCTCAAAGATCTGGATTGTAATGTAGAGCTGATCACCCATGGTCGTGGCAATCAGTACGACATCATGTGCCGGTTCGCCCCGAAAGCGATGGATGCCGAAGTCGAGCCCGATGAGCAAATAGACCTCCTCATTTCCACAGATGTACTCTCTGAAGGGGTTAATCTTCAGGATGCCGATACGATCATAAATTATGATCTACATTGGAATCCGGTGCGCCTTATTCAGCGGGCGGGAAGGATTGATCGTATCGGTTCCGAGAATGATGTGATTTACCTATTTAACTTTCTTCCGGAGGCGGCACTGGAAGATGCTTTAGGCCTCGAAGAAGTTCTCCGAAAAAGAGCGGGGGAAATCAGGAGAGTCTTTGGCTCCGATGGAAATATTCTCTCCGAGCGATATGACGCACATCAGATGGATGAGGATGAAGTCATCGACACCTATACAGGAAAAGCATTGCGAGAGGCGGAAAGCGAAGAAGCCCTGGATGGCCTCTCACGTCATCGACTGGCCGCACAAGCTCTGAAGCGCGAGCATCCAGATGAATATCGACGACTGTCCGAACTACGTACTTCGCAACGGGCAATCATTGCAGGTGGTGTTAGGACTATTTTACTAGGCAAAGCCGGGTGGTATTCGAAGTTCTATGAAGTAAGCGGTGAGGCGTTGGAGTCATTGACCGCGGAGAAGGCGCTGGGCACCTTGGAGCGGTGGCGTGATGCAAGGGGATGGCTTAAAGATACCGCGGTGCATGGTGGACTAAATAGGGCCATGCAGTTGGCGCAGGTAGAATTCGAGGCTGCAGCGGCGGCCGTGCGTCAGAAGCGTGCACAACCTGTTCTTTCGCCGGCCCAGAACCATGTGCGGGAGCGGCTGCTGGTATTACGACAGCGGTCAACTAAGGAAGAGACCCGACGAGAGCTAGACGAGATGATCGACTGGCTCAAACGGGGGCGACACCGTTATCTCTTCGAGGACCACGCGAAGCGATGGCGAAGGGAACGGCTGCCCGCTGAAGCGATGCGAGTAGAGATGAGAGCCTGGTTACGGCAGCACAGCGAAGAGGAAGAGGAGCTACCACATGGGGAGATCGTGGTGGGGGTCTGGGGGGCGTAGAAATAGCCAACTTCTGAAGCCAATTCGCTGATGGACACGGTGGTGGTTCGTGACCCTGGTGACGACATGCGGAGACTGACAGTGCCGCTTAGACGTGGCTCCCATACCATTTACGCACCTTCGTGGAAGTTCATGTTATTGGCGGACTCGTGTGGGCGGGCCGTTTCGGCATCGGCGATTCCACCCACCCTCACTCCCCCAACCCCGGCACGGGCGACCCCAACTCTTGAGCCATCTCCAGCCACTTATCATCGGCGGTGCGCATCCTGATATACTCGTCTCGGGAGACGGGTTTTCGCATATATTGACGCATCTCATCGACGTAGTCGTCGAGTTCCAGGTAGTGCTCCTCGAGGAGGGGGACGACCCATCGCTCCAGGATGCGGTCGAGGAAGGCCGGCTGGGTCTCCAGTCGGTGAATGAGGCAGTGGATGGAGTCGGCAAAGAGTTCGGTGTGGAGCTCCTTGGTGTCGAGCAGCGGTAAGTCGGGGGGCTCGGAGACCGCAGTGGTTGTATCCTGGTCGGTGTCGGCTGTGGTGGTGTTTTTCTTGGGGAGGTCGGGGATCACCTGCTTGCCGCCGAAGGCCTCGGCCAGGCGGTCCGGGGCTTTTCGGGAGTAGGGGATGAGGTGGCCAAGGCAGGCGCCGTTGAGGGCGTAGACCCCTCTCAGGCGCTCCACCGGCCCAAGCTGTGATAGCTCCATCATCAGGCCTTCGATAAAGCGGGTCATCACCTGCGGGACTTCCAGCGCCTGGTCCAGGAGCCTGCGCTCCATGGCCCGGTATTTCTCGAACTCCTCGGGGCCGCCGAGTTCGGCACGGAAGGCCACGATTTGATCGAAGACCGCCTGATGTCGTAGCCCGGAGATGAGCTCGTAGAGGGACTCATAGAGTTGTGGGAAATGCTCGTAGCCAAAGGCTTTAAGGCCGTAAAATATGTAGCGAGTGAGCTCGTCCTGGGCGATGCCGCTGCCGTAATTTCGAGCGTAGTGGTCTCGCTGGGCCAGAAGCGGTGGTCTGGTGTGGACCAACTCGTTGACGTCGAGCTTCGTCTCCCAGGTATCGCTGAGGTGGGGAGCGTCGGTGAAGATAAAATAAAGGGTCATGGGTCCTCCGGTACGCTTCTAGCGTACTAAACGTCTGGGTCAATCCCTCATACTGCTGGGGTAGAGGGGGCAGAATACCCCAAAACCCTTTGATCTCAAAAACCCACCCACCCACGTAGTGCCATCTTTATCGATCTTCGCCCCCGGGAACATGTCCGCGATCGGCCATTTATCGATCTTCGCCCCCGGAGGTACGTGTCCGCGGTCGACCGGGGAGCGATATTTTTTCGACTCTTATCGCTCCGAAGTCGATGATGTATTGAAATTGCACCGGGTACCCCTGCCTCGATTTCAATATAAGTGCGACATTTTTGGTACCCCCCCCTGGTGCGAGATCGATATAAGTGCGACATTTTTGGTACCCCCCCCCCTGGTGCGAGATCGATATAAGTGCGACATTTTTGGGGCCACCCCTGGTCGGATCTGGACCGAAGGTCTGTTTTTTTGTCGAAGCAATCGCTCCCTACCTCGACCCGACAACTGATCGGACCCAGGGGGGAGGGGGTCGACTTTCATCATAACATGGTCGGTTCACGGGGTTGGCGCACTGGAACGCGTTGTGAGTTGTTGGGGTGGCCACTCCTCGGATACGTTTGAGTCCCATTGGAAGAACTGCGAGTTTTTGGAGTCAGTGATCGGGAGCGTAGAAATGACGGTCGAATATTACCAACGTCTACTTCGAAGTGTTTTTGAGGGTCGTAAGGTCATCCTCGCCACGGGCACGATCGTGGGGATGGCCAGACGCCTGGAGTCGCTTCAAAAGTTGGGTGTGGAGGAGTGCTTTCTTGTCGGAGATAGCATGGGGACCGGTGATCTTCCCGAAGATCTGGAGGTGCCATGGAAGGTGATCGTGGAGGAAAAAGCACCGGACATGCTGACGGGAATCCGAAATTATAACCAGGCATTGGAAAACCCCTCATCGGAGCTGGTGGACGCTCTCCACCGCTTTGATCCCGACGGTGAGGCGATTGTGTTGAACGCGCACGTGTCGGATGTGATGGAGTTGGCCGGCCGGCCGCGACTGGGGGCTCGGCAGCCCCGGTGGGCGGCGCTGGAGGATAAAGTTGTGATCGACGCCTTCTGGGATCGAGCCGGGGTAAAGCGAGCATCCTCGGTGGTGGTCGAGGCCGGTGACTTTGAGGAATCCCGGCGGGTGTCGGAATTGCTCGACGAGGGCTCGGGTACGGCCTGGGCTGGTGATACCCGTCAGGGATTCAACGGCGGTGCCGTGTATGTGCGGCGGGTCGCCAATAAAGAGGACGCCCGGCGGGCCCATGAGTTTTTTAAAGGGAGCTGCCATCAGGTGCGCATCATGCCCTTTCTTGAGGGGATTCCCTGCAGCATTCACGGGGTGGTCTTTCCCCAAAAAGTCATCGCTTTTCGTCCCGTGGAGATGGTGGTGTTTCGTCGTCGGGATAGTCCGAAGCTGCTCTATTCGGGGTTTTCTACCTGGTGGGATCCAAAAGAAGAAGACCGAGAATATATGCGCCAGGTGGCCAAGGAAGTGGGCGCCCTTCTTCGCGAAGAGGTCGGCTATCGGGGGGCATTTACCATCGACGGCGTTATGACTCCCACGGGGTTCATCCCGACGGAGCTCAACGCGCGAACCGGTGGGGCCTTTCGAACCCTGGTCCACGGGGAGCCGGAGATGCCATTGGAGTATTTGGAGGTTTGCATTCGAGAGGGACTACCGCTGGATTATAGGCCTGAAGAGTTGGAGGAGTTCGTCCTAAATACCGCAGATGCCCACCGCACCGGTGGAGGTTGGACGGTTGTAAAAACGGTATTTGAGAAGACGGAGAAATATCAACTCCACCTCACGCAGAGCGGTTCGTTTCGTCTGGAAGAGCACGGCGAAGAGGAGGGCGTGGGAACGCTCTCGGTGGGGCCTTCTTCGGTCGGCGGTTTTTTGAACTTCCACCCGGCGAAGTCGCAGATGACGGCGGGCAATTCGATTGCGCCCATGGTGGCAAGGGTGTGGGCGCTGGCAGATCGGGAGTTTCAGACCGAGTTCGGAGAGTTGATTCCGGCCGTGGTCGGTGACCCGCACGGGTGTTGATCGTGGTCGGTGACCCGCACGTCTCCCCGGGTGCAGGACCCGGGGCTTTAACGAGCCCGGGGGCCTGCTCCCGGGGGGCGTTCCGAACCACCCAACGACGACAAATCCGATGTTCCGAACCACCAACCAACGACAAATGCGAGAGGGGCAGACGATTTGAATCGGCCTCAGATGCATACCCCTGTTGATTCTGCTAGAAGACAATCCCCGATACCTTATGGAGCCTCGACTCAGGATGGCGCGATGCGAAAATTATGGATGGCACTACTTGTCGGTTTTTTTCTGGTGGGATGCTCCGATGATGCGGAGGTCAATCAGTGGGAGCTTTGCGACGAAGAGCCCACCTGTCCCGAAGGTATGATCGAATACGGCGGTGGTTCGAGTTGCCCCGAAGGTTTGTGCGAAGAGGTGTCGGAGTGCGGCAATACGATCTACTGCGAGCAGCTCGAAGAATGTGATGCCGTCCCGAGTTGCCCCGATTTTACGGTCGAGGTCGCCAGCCAATCCGATTGTATCCAGGGCGCCGAAAGTTGTTTTTCCAGAACGATGTGTAATTTCACCATCTGGTGCTCGGAAGAGCCCGATTGCTTAAGTCTGGATTGTCCGGAAGGGGCCACCGAGGTCGACAGCCAGGCGGATTGTCCCCAGGACGACGTCGATTGTTATGAGCTTCCGCATCCAGTCTGTGATTGGCAGATATGGTGTTGGGAGGAGGCCGAGCCGGTGTGCGACGAGGAGAGGACTTATTTTGACGAATGTCCCGCGGAGTTTTGTGACGGCCCGCCCGAGACGTGTGATCCCTGTTTTGACGAGGGTGATTATTTCGAAGACCAGTGTGGGTGCGGCTGCGAGATTCGAGAACCGGTATATTGTCGCGTAAGTGATGCCACCGGCGAAGGAGCCTGCGAGATGGAGGTAGGCGTTGTCTTTGACGGCGATAGTTGCATCACGATCAGCGGTTGCCACTGCGACGGTCCGGATTGCGAGCGGTTCGAGTCCCTGGAGGAATGCCAGCGGGTTACCGGCGACTGCGACGGAGAGTGCGGCGAGCCCGATGGGCCGATTTGCTCGATGACCTACTACCCGCCGGATCACCCGGAAGGCCCCGAAGATTGCCCGGACGGTTCCATCTTCACCGTCGATGATTGTGAGCCGAAGTGCGTGGAGTTGGACAGCTGTGAGGTGGTCGACTGAATATGGTGGTCGGTGACCACCTCCCCCGCGCCCTGGGCTATCTGAACAACGGGGCGCGGGGGATAGAGATCGACAGGACTACTCGATGCGACGAATGTCGATGTCCTGGCATTTGAGTTCGATGCCGTAGACGGTGTTCCAGTGTCTTGCGTTGAAGAAATAGGTGCCCTGATGGATGGTCGCACCCACGGCGATCTGATTTCCGCTACAGCTCTCCGAGATGTTGGTACCGCTGGTGGAGCCGCCCATATTATAGGCGGACGTTTCGGGGCCGGCGTCCAGGGTGAAGGATGTCCCTGATCCGTTGACGTTATATCCGCGGCAGTGAAAGGTTATATTCTGGATGAGGGCGTCGTAGTTGATCGTGACCTTATAGATTCCCTCTCCTGCGCTGCAGGAAGCGGAATTGGTTTCGTAATTGACCTGGCCGCCGCCGCCGGGTCCCTGGAGCCAATTGAAACCGCTGGTGTGAATCGTGTCGTAGGAATAGGGAGTGGTGCTGGTGTCCGCTTCGGTCTCGAAGTTACGGCAGCCAATATCGAGTTTCTGCACCGGCCAACTGTTGGGCTGAAGCTCGACGCGAGCGCTGGCCCAGAACCTATTGCCTCCACAGATATTGGTGGTGGAAGAACCGTTGGTATTGCCAAGGAGGTTGCGAGTAGAAACGTTGCCGTCCTTGACTACCCATCCGTGGGGGCAGCCGTGGTCGACGTTGCCGTCACAATTATTGTCGATGCCGTCGCAGATCTCGAGGGCATCGGGGTTGACATCGGGGTCTGAGTCGTTGCAATCGCCGGCTCGGGTCACATAACCGTCGGGAGCCGGCATGCAGCCTTCGATCGTGTTGTTGGGGTCGCCGTAGGTATCGCCGTCGGCGTCGCGGTAAAAGGTAGTGGCTTCGTCACCGGTTACGTCGTCGATGGTGCCGCTGCAACTGTTGTCGACGAGGTTACAGATCTCGGTTTCGTCGGGGTTGACGTCGGCGCGGGTGTCGTCGCAGTCGAGGTCGTTGTCGACAT
>SKNI01000215.1 GCA_007120615.1 Myxococcales bacterium
ATTCGTCACCCGAACCACCGACAACTCCCGCCCGGTGGACTCTTCCACGATCATTACCTCATGGTGAACCAGCGTCGAACTGCGCCGAATCACCCGGCCCTTGGCGAGCACCGAGCCTTCTGTGGCGCTTCGAATATGGGACCCGTTGATCTCAATCCCTACCGGATAATTCTGGGGAAGATCGAGCTTCCAGCAGGAATGCATGCTGGCCGCTGATTCCGCCAGCAGCATGCTGATCCCGCCGTGCAAAAGGCCGAACGGCTGGCGCGCGTGAGGACCGATCTCCATCCGCAGCACGATCGTGTCGTCGTCGACACTTATCAAATCCACGTCATGTTGTTCTAACGCCGTGTTTTTTCGAAGCAGAGGCCAGGCTTTCTTCCAATTTTCTTCGGTATGCTCCGCATCTACCAAAAGGTCCATTACGTCTTCAGCCGCCATCGAATCCCTCGTCGTCAAAAAAGGCCCGCACGTCCTCGATATCCCGGTCCATCTGGGCGACCAATTCCTCGGGTCCGTCAAATTTCAACTCATCGCGAAGTCGCTTATAAATATCGAGCTCCACGTCGTCTCCGTACAGGTCGAGTTCGTCGTCGATGCGCTCATCGAGGACGAAGGTCTCCACCGTTCGCTCTCCCCCGCCAAAGGTCGGCCTCACCCCGATGCTCGTCGCCGCTCGCCAGTGAGTGCCCCCCTTAGTAGCCAGCGTCGTGGCGTAGATTCCGTTCCGAGGAATCGCCATATCTTCTACATTCATATTCGCCGTGGGATACCCCAGGGTTCGCCCCCTGGCATCGCCATGTCCGACGTTTCCAAAGAGTCGATACGGGCGCCCCAGCATCCCGCGAACCTTCGCCATCTCCCCTTTAGCGATCGCCTTTCGGATCCGTGTCGAACTGACGACCTCGTCATTCCACCTCACCCACTCAGCGGCGGTTCGGGTCATCGAATGGGGCGCGCCTAACTCCTTGAGGCTTTCCGTGTCACCGGCTCGCTTTTTGCCGAATCGGAAATCTTCTCCGACTACCACATGGCTGGCTTTCAAACTCTCCACCAGAATACCCTCGACGAACTCCTCGGGGCTCTGCCCGGCCAGGGTCTTATCGAAGCTGAGCACCACGATGGCGTCGACACCATACTGACCCATAATATCGAATTTATGCGGGGGAGGAGCCAGCCGAACCGGCGCCGAGTCGGGCCGGAAAAATGCCTCCGGATGGGGCTCGAAGGTCAGAGCTACGGCTCTGGCGTCGCGGGCCTTTGCTTCTTCCACGGCCTTCGCAAAAATCGCCTGATGGCCGATATGCATCCCGTCGAAATTGCCGATGGTCACCACCGACTTCTTCAGTACGGCGGCGGCTGCAGCCTCTGAGAAAAATATTTCGCTCATCTCGTCTTCAACTCCATCGAGGGTGATCCATCGGGACCGACTCCTTGCGAACTGGCCGGAGTGTAATGTTCAACCCCCACACCGACAAGCACCGCAGACCAAAGCCAGGGATGACGGGAAAGTTGAACCGCGCCGATCTACGGGGTAGGCTCATCGGAGGTCGTATAAATTTTGAGGTCCAATGAAGTATTTCCATATAATCAAGTACTGGTCGGCCACGACGCTGGTTGCACTCCTCGTCACGCTCAGCGCTCCAGCGTTGGCCGAGACCTCCGAAGAAGAGCCCGACGAATCCAGGGCCCTCTGGCTCCTCTCTGCCGAAGCCGGCGTCGGACCTATCGAGGAAGATCTCTTCTTACATCTGACTCCCCGGCTGACCTTCATTCACCCTACGCCCCTTCCCTTTTGCGAAGAGACTGCCAATCAGGACTGCGAAACCCTCTTTGAGGCGTCCCTGCAGATTCCCCTTCGCCTTCGAATCGTGGACCGGGAGCCCGAACAGGGAGACGTCCTTCGTCGCGAGGACTGGCTGGAAGTCTCCGATTATTTCCGGGTGATCCGGCGCATCGAATACGGAACGTCTCGGGAGCGATTTCATTTCCGAGCCGGCGAGATCGGCCCCGCCAATCTGGGCAACGCGACCATCGTCAACGGTTATTATAATGTGATCACCACCGACCACTATCGCCTCGGACTCCAGGGCCGCGTCGACCGCGACCGATGGGGCGCAGAGTTTTTGGTCAACAACCTGGCGTTCCCCAATCTCCTTGGCGTTCGCGGCCATATCCGCCCGGAGCTCATCTACGACGAATCCTCTTCCTGGCGGCGGTTCTCCCTGGGCGCAACGGGCGTCGCCGACCTCAACGCTCCCACCGCCCTCTCCCGAGAGGATGACGAATTCGCCATCGCCGGGCCCAACCGCCAGCCCGTCGTCGACACCTCTCAGCCCACCTGGATTGTGGGCACCGATATTCGCTGGCACCTCTTCAATGAAAGAGAATGGGGCCTGACCCCCTTTGCCGACTTTAATCACCACCTGGGACTGGGCAGCGGCCTTCATACGGGCGTCTTCTGGAGCCAGAACTTCGGCGGCTTCTTCCAGCTCTCCTCGCGCCTCGAATATCGCTATCTCATGGATCGATACCTTCCCGACTTCATCGATCCTCTCTACGAGATCACTCGCTATCAATATCCGGCCATCGACGAGCCTGGGCTAGCCGGCCCTAAATTGCGAGTCGCTCGAAGCGCCGACGCCCGCGCTCGCCACGGCGGGTTTGGCCAATTGCAGGCCCGCGTGGCCGATAAAGTCGTCCTCTCTGCGGCCTACGCCGACGCCCAGGGCCCCTCCAACGCCGACCTCCGGGTCCGAGCGTCACTGGAATTCAACGATCAGGCTCGCGTGGGCCTCTTCTATTATAAATTCGCCCAGGGCGAAGCCGACGGATTCGGCTCTCTCCTCTCCAACCTCGTCGACCCCGAGGGCTCGCTCACCGCCGCCGAGGGCCGCGTCGGAGTCTGGGGACCGGTCTACGCCCATGGCCAACTCGCCAGACAATGGCAATTGCGCGATGACGGTCGATTCGAGAGCATTCATCTGTGGAACGTCGGCCTCGGCGCCGGCAAACAGTTCTGAATCCTCTCGAGCACGAGAATTGCCATGGCCACTGACAGCGCCCCGGACAACACCGGCGGAAGGCCCCGAAAGAAAACCCGGTTTGCACGACTGCGCCGTGTTCTTCGCTGGACGTCTCTGATCCTGGCCATTCTCCTGATTTGCTCCATCGGCGCCGGTTGGCTCTTCGTACAACACTCCCGGTCCAATCTGCCGCCTCTTCCCGATCTCGAGGATCTTCGCCCCGACTATGGCACCCGGATTCAATCCCAGGACGGCGTCTATCTCGGCGGAGAGCACGCCGTAGAGCCCGTACCCTACGCCGAACTCCCCCCTCTTCTCATCGCCGCTTTTCTGGCCGCCGAAGACGAGGATTTCTTCCAGCACGACGGATATAATATCCGCAGCATCATGCGGGCCGCCTTCGATAATTACCGCGCCGGACGCAGCGTCCAGGGCGCCAGCACCATCACCCAGCAGGTAGCCAAACACTTCATCGGTGACCACCGCAGCCTGCCCCGCAAATTCCAGGAGTTATTGCTCGCCAGAGAATTGGAAGTGAATTACACCAAGCCTGAGATCCTGAGCGCTTATCTCGGTGGAATCTACTTCGGACAACAGAGCTGGGGCGTCACCCAGGCCGCTTATCGCTACTTCGACGTTCCCCCGGGCCGGTTGAGCGTTGGGCAGATGGCGACCCTCGCCGGAGTCCTTCCGGCGCCCAGCGTCTACAACCCGGTGGACAATCCCCAACTGGCTCTCCGGGAGCGAAACCGGGTCCTTCGCCGGATGCACGAAGTCGGGATCCTCACAAAATCCGAAAAAGAGCAGCTTCGCCAACAACCGCTGGAAGGCCCCGTCCCTGCTCCCGCCCCGGTCTCTCCAGTTCCGGAAGCCGTGGGGACCGTACTTCGCTCCTGGGAAGAGTTGGGCCGGGGACAGCCCTGGGAGGCCAGCAGCCTGGAGGTCATCACGACCCACTCCGCAGCCCATCAGGCCCGAGCCCGAAAGGCGCTGCGAGAGGGCATCGAGGCCCACGACCGGCGAAGCGGTTACCGCGGCGCTCCCGCCCGAGCGGTGGACGTAGAAGCCGTCGACCGGGCCATCGACAACTCCGAGTATGAGGCCGACTCATCGGAACTGGTGCTGGCCCGAATCATCGCCGTCGAAGACGACGGACTGCTCATTCGCATTCCCGGCGGAGAAGCTACGATTGAGGCATCCAGACTGTCCTGGATTCACGGCATGCATCCCCGAACGGAGCGGCCCAGGACTCGCGGCAAACGGTGGTCCCAGTATTTTGAGCCCGATGACGTCATCTTTGCCCGCCGCCTGCCCTCAGACCCTGACCAGAATCCCGAAGACCTCTCCTGGTCCCTGTGGCAGTGGCCCGATCGCGAGGGAGCCGTTATGGTCGCCGACCACCACAGCAGCGAAGTCCTGGCGTCCGTGGGGGCTTACGACGTGGGCCTGAGCCGATTTCACCGCGCCGAACAATCCTGTCGCCAGCCGGGGAGCCTCTTTAAGACCATCCTCTATGCCGAAGCCTTCTCCCGAGGCGTCACGCCGGCGACCTTATTGAGCGACGTTCCCACCGACGTCGACTCCCGCAGCGGTGTCTGGCAGCCCCGAAACGCCGACCACGACTTTCGCGGCTATATCACCGCCCTCGACGCCTTCGCCTCCAGCCGAAATATCGCCACCGTCAACCTGGCCAGCTACGTCGGAATCCACGCCCTCATCGAGAGAGCCCGCCGCATGGGCGTTCAATCACTTCTCGACCCCACGCCCTCTCTCGCGCTGGGCGCCAGCTGCACCAAGCTCCCCGAGATGCTGCGCGTCCACGCCGCTATTGCCCGCGGGGGGCTGGCCTTCGAAGAGCAAAATATCTCCCACGTTCGAAATATCTCCACCGGTCAGATCCGGGACTACGGACATTTCCTGCAACGAGACCCGGCCCTCCTGCCCCGAATCATCCGCGCCAGCGCCCCCATTCGCTCCCCGGACCGCGTGGTCAGCCCCCCGATCACCGCCCTGATGCACCGCGCCCTACGCGACGTCGTCACCCGGGGCACCGCTCACGCCCTGCCAAACGAGTGGCCCGTCTCCGGCAAAACCGGCACCTCCAACGACTTTGACGCCTGGTTTGCCGTCTTCGACCCCGACATCATCTCCACCGTCTGGGTCGGCAGCGATCAAAACGACCGCCCCTTCGAATCCGGCGAACACGGCGGCACCGTGGCTCTCCCCATCTTTGCCAATTACTACACCGGTATGGCCCCCGACATCGATCAATGGCCTCCGAGCCCCGGCCCGAACGCCGAGATCGAGACCATCCGAATCGACCCCGCCACCGGCCTTCGAGCTCGCACCGGTGAATCGGGCATTGAGTACCCTTTCATGCGAAATACGGCACCCCGCCAATACGCCCCGACCTCCGCCAGCCGCCAGCTCGAGCGCTTCGATTCTCTGGTCTACTGACGACGACCGTGGAGATGACGAAGATAGCTCTCCTGGCTCTTAAACCCGTCGATATAGATGAAATCATTCTCGTATATATGGACGACGGCATAGGCATTGGAAGGGTGGGCGCCGGTGATCATGGCGTCCATGCAAAAATAGTGAACCCCGTCGACCACGGTATTCTCATTTTCATGGGCATGGCTTGAGAAGACCGCCGTGACCGTATCGGTGTCCAAAAAGATTTGCCGCACGTCAGCTGCGTTATTAGCGAAATCTCCGGACTCTCGGGCCAGTCGTTGATGACAAAAAACCACGGTCGGTGTGCTGGTCGCTTCCAGATCTCTTTTGAGCCAGTTCAACTGGGCGGGATTAATCCAGATATCGAGATGAGAGAATTCGCCATTTTGATAATGAGCATCGTCGTGAGGCGCCGAGTAATTTGCGTCGAGTATCACAAAGTGAATCCCTCGATGATCGAAGCTATAATAGAGCTCCTCCATCGCGGAGTGCTCCAGGAATTCCTCTTTGGTCAGACGGTCCAGATCGTGATTCCCCATCACATAATGACGAGGCGCCTCCAGCTCATCGAAGACGGACTCCAGATACACGAGGTCGGCGAGGACATCCTCCTTCTCGCTTCCCCCGTCGGGGTCGGTATAATCACCGCCCATAACGGCGAAGTCGACGTGGGCTTCGTTCCACTCCTTGATGGCTTCCCGCAATTTCACATCCCCCTGGCGCAATGCAGGCCGCGTGGTGGACCGATCGGCAAAGTGGAGATCCGTGCCATAGCCAAAGCGCATCAACTCCTCGTATCGATGCTCGACCCCATCCTCATAGATCAAAAGAGCGTCTTCTCGTATCAACGCCTCCAGACCATCGGGACACGTCACCTGTCGCCCATCGGGGGGCAAAACCTCAGTGGGGCAAGGATCTTCAAGGATTGGGGAGTCGTCGATGCATCCCCAGAAAGGTAGGACCAGACCCAACGCCGCAGCTCGTTTGAGGAACTCGCGACGAGACAACTCATTAACTTCGCTCATACAACATTTCCTCAAATACACTCCATATCAGGAAATGTGTCTTACCGGTTTGGCAATTCAAATTCCAGCAGTCGCTTCACCTAATAAACCAGATTTACTTTCGAAACCTTAAGAATTGGGCAAAGTGAGGTTGGATGGATGTTCGTTTTTCCGATCGACAGCCAGCATCGCTACCTGGAGAGAGGAAAAGCGGGCAGACGCCGAC
>SKNI01000537.1 GCA_007120615.1 Myxococcales bacterium
CGATCTCCTCAGGATATCGAAGATCAGATCACCTATCCGTTGGCCTCGGAGTTGTTGGGGATTCCCAGGGTCAAGACGATTCGAAGTACCAGTATGGAGGGGTTCTCCTCGATCTATGTGATCTTTGACGAGGACGCCGAATATTATTGGACCCGGGCCCGGGTTAACGAGAAGTTATCGAGCTTAGGCTCCGGCTTGTTGCCTGCGGGAGTGCAGCCCCAGATGGGGCCCGACGCCACCGCTCTGGGGCAGATCTTCTGGTATACGCTGGAGGGCCGAGACGCCGAAGGGAATCGGGTCGGGGGATGGGACGACGACGAGCTTCGGGCGATTCAGGACTTCACCATTCGCCAGGGCTTGAGTAGCGCCGAAGGGGTCGCGGAGGTCGCCTCCATCGGCGGCAAGGTCCGAGAATACCATGTGGATGTGGACCCGGACCTGATGCGGGCCTTTGATGTGCGCTTAGAGGATGTATTTCAGGCCGTCAGCGCTTCCAACAGCGAGGTAGGCGCCCGGACCACCGAGATCAACGGGGTGGAGTATATGATCCGGGGGCTGGGCTTTGTAAAAGACGTCCAGGATCTGGAGATGGCCGTGATCCGAAGCGTCGACGGGACCCCGGTCTTGGTGGGCGATGTGGCCACCGTGGAGTTGGGCCCGGCCCTTCGGCGGGGAACGCTGACTCGAAGCGGCGTGGACTCGGTGGGGGCCGTGGTAACCGCTCGCTACGGGGCCAACCCCCGAGAGGTGATCGACAACGTCAAAGACGCCATCGAAGATGTTCAGCAGGGCCTTCCGGAGCGGGTATTGGACGACGGCACGGTCTCGAAGGTGACCATCGTCCCCTTTTACGACCGCACCGAGCTCATCGAGCGGACTCTGGGTACCCTCAATTCGGCGCTCTACCAGCAGATTCTGATCACGATTTTGGTGATCTTATTATTGATGCTTCATCTGCGGGCTTCGGTGCTGGTCTCGAGCCTCTTGCCCATCGCAGTTCTGGTGACCTTTGTCGCCATGAAATACACCGGCATCGACGCCAACGTGCTGGCTCTTGCGGGCATCGCCATCGCCATCGGGACCATGGTGGATATGGCGATCATTATGGTCGAGAATATAAGTCAGCACCTCGAAGATGACGAATTGGGCGGAGGGGACCGCATTGAGCGGGTCGCCCGGGGAGCGGCCGAGGTGGCGCCGGCGATCGTGACGGCCATGGCGACCACGGTGATAAGTTTTTTGCCCGTCTTTCTGCTTACCGGTCAGGAGGGGAGGCTCTTTACGCCGCTGGCGTTTACCAAGACCTATGCCCTGGTGGGGAGTCTCTTTATCGCGGTGTTGGTGATCCCCGTGGTGGCCTCCGTGGTGCTGGGAGATATCGCCTACGGTAAGCGAGCAAAGCAGCTCATGGGCTCTCTTCTGGCGGTGGCCAGCGCGGCGGTGGGAGTGATCTTTCACGGACCCCTGGGTCTTGCGCTCTTTATCGCTTCCCTCAGCTGGGTGGGCCAGGTCACGCTGACCGACCGAGAGAGCGACGGCTTTACCTGGGATCGGGAGGTGGTCTGGCTGATGCGAGCGGCCGGTCTGGTATCGATAATCTTGGCGGTGGCCTGGCTCCTTACCCTCTCCTGGATGCCTCTCGGAGAAGCGGTGGGGCGGGCGAGCAACCTGATCTTCGTGGTGGGAATGGTGGTGGGGCTATTGGGCTTATTCTGGCTCTTTCGACTGGCCTATCCCTATATTTTGCGCTGGTTTTTGCAAAATAAGGTGGTCTTCTTGCCGATTCCGGCTCTTTTGGTGGTCGCCGGTCTGACGATCTGGCTTGGCTTCGCTCAGGTATTCTCCTGGATGCCCGATCGAATCCATCAGAGCGGGCCGGGGCAGTGGCTTCATCACGAGATGCCCGGCTTGGACCGAGAGTTTATGCCCCATCTCGACGAAGGCGCGTTTTTATATATGCCCTCGACCATGCCCCACGGCTCTTTCGGAGAGGCGCTGGAGATGGTGGAACAGCTTGATCTGCTCTTTGAGACCATCCCGGAGGTTGAATATTCGGTCGGAAAAATCGGCCGCGCCGAGTCCCCCCTTGATCCGGCGCCGGTGTCGATGGTGGAGACCGTGATTCAATACGTCCCGGAGTATCGACAGGACGAGCAGGGTCGAAGAATGCGCTTCGCCGTGGACTCGGCCGGGGAGTTTGTGCGCGACGGTACGGGTAAGTTAGTCCCCGACGATCGAGGTCTGCCTTATCGAAATTGGCGAGCCGAGATCCAGCGCCCTCAGGATATCTGGGATGAGTTGGTAGAGGTCGCCGGGGATGTTCCCGGGCTGACCTCGGCGCCTTTATTGCAGCCTATAAGTACCCGAATTGTGATGCTTCAGAGCGGGATTCGGGCGCCCATGGCGGTGCGGTTGCAGGGCCCCGATCTCGACGATCTGGGAGAGGCTGCCCTGGCGGTCCAAGATCTGCTCCGGGAGCATCCCATGGTTCAGAAAGGGGCGGTCAACGCCGATCGACCCGTGGGTAAACCCTATATGGAGATCAATCCATCGCGCTCCGAACTCGCTCGCCATGGAATCACCATGGAGGCCTTTCAACGCACCGTGCAGACCGCCATCGGAGGGATGGTGGCGACTCAGACTGTGGAGGGCCGAGAGCGGTTTGCCGTGCGCGTGCGCTATCCCCGGGAGATGCGCGACACTCCCGAGGCCATGGAGGATGTGCTCTTGACGACCAGTGGGGGAGCGGTCATTCCCCTGGGGCAGGTGGCGACCATCGATTATGTGCGGGGTCCGGAGATGATTCGAAGCGAGAACTCCGCTCTTGTGACCTATGTGATGTTCGACGGCCTGGCCGATTTTGGGGAGGTCGACGTGGTCAATTCGGTCCGCGAGACTCTGGAGGAAGCTCTGCAGAGCGGAGAGCTGGAATTTGGGGAAGGAGTGCGGTTTAGCTTTGCCGGCAATTATGAGAATTCACTACGCGCGGAGCAGCGCCTTCGCGTGTTGGTGCCGCTGATTTTACTGCTGATCTTATGCCTGATTTATCTGCAATTTCGCTCCGTTTTCACAGCTCTTGCGATCTTCAGCGGGGTGGCGGTGGCCTTTGGCGGCGGGTTTCTTCTGATCTGGTTCTATGACCAGCCCTGGTTTCTCGATTTTGCGATCTTCGGATCGTCGATGCGAGATGTATTTCAGGTGCGAACCATCAATCTGAGCATCGCCGTGTGGGTTGGTTTTATCGCCCTCTTCGGTATCGCCGCCGACGACGGGATCGTGATGGCCACCTACCTCAAGCAGCGTTTCGCTAAGGCGCCCACCGAGAGTCGCGAACAAATTCACGAGCGGGTCGTAGAGGCCGGCCTTCGACGGATTCGGCCCTGTTTGATGACCACGGCCACCACGGTTCTGGCTCTTTTGCCGATTTTGACCAGTTATGGAACCGGGGCCGACGTGATGATCCCCATGGCCATTCCCGCAGTCGGTGGGATGATGGTGGCCCTTCTGACACTTTTTGTGGTGCCCGTATTATATTCGGTCATCGAGGAGGCGAAATGGAAGGTGCGGTCTCTTAACGAGTGAAATCGATGGACTTCCCCTGAAAAGCATCTATCATGATCTGTGGTTCGGATTTGTCTCTAAGGGGAGGTCAGCGATGCGTGGAGCACTGCGAGTTAGAAAGGAACAATCGGAGATCTGTGATCAGATCGCCGATGATCTGGTGGAGAGGGGGTATAGCATCTGTGAGGATTTCGTAGAATCCGAGCTGGTCGACGATACCCGGCGTCTCTGGGAGGACGGTCAGTTTGACTACGCTCGCGTAGGCCAGGGGGAGGAAAAGCAGCGCTGTCCGTCGGTTCGAAGCGACTGGATTCACTGGCTGGAGACTCAGGAGTTCACCGATGCTCAGGAGCGCTACTCGGGCTCGTTGGAGGAGCTGCGCCTGGCGAACAATCGGGCGACGATGATGGGGATCTTTGAGTGGGAAGGACATCTGGCGATCTATCCGTCGGGCACGTTTTATCGGCGCCATCTGGACGTTTTTCGACAGGCTCGAGAGCGAAAGGTCTCTTCCATTCTCTATCTCAATCAGGGTTGGACGCCCGCAGACGGAGGAGAGCTGAGGATTTATCTCAACGGTGCCGAGTTGGAGCCTTTCGTCGATGTGGCTCCTCGGGCGGGGACGTTGGTTACCTTTTTGAGCGAGAAGTTCTACCACGAGGTCTTGCCGGCTCATGCAGAGCGGATGAGCATCACCGGGTGGTTTCGGGTGCGCTCCTGAACAGTTATCTTCGGGGCGCGTGGCTACAGGTCGAGATTTGTGGAAGAGTGCGCGCTCGACGCAATAAGGGAAAGTGATAGAAGAAAGGACAGGAACGATGAAGCGCAAGCCTCGTATTTTCTACGATGCTCAGATGATCGACCACGATCCGGGGCCCGGCCACCCCGAGAGCCCTGGACGCCTGCGGGCGATTGAGGCTCACCTGGCAAAACACTTTCCGACCCTCTCGACCGCCTCGGCGCCTGCGGCTGGCGCAGAGACGATCAAGCAGGTTCACCGGGCGGAATATGTGGACAGGGTCGTATCGCTCCGCGGCCAAGTGGCCGTTCTCGATCCCGATACGATCGTCGGACCTCCCAGCGTGGACGCGGCCCTACTCGCCGTGGGTCAGGCGGTGGCGGCCGTGGAGTATGCGGTCGAAAATAAGGAGCCCTCCTTTGCGTTGGTTCGGCCGCCGGGACATCACGCCGAGAAGGGGCGGGCGATGGGGTTTTGCATCTTCAACTCGATCGCCGTGGCCGCCGCGCAGGGGTTGAGCTTTGCCGAGATCGAACGCGTGCTAATCGTGGACTGGGATGTGCATCACGGAAATGGAACCCAGAACGCTTTTTATGACCGAGATGACGTGCTCTTCTTTAGCACTCATCAATCACCGTTTTATCCCGGAACCGGTCTGGCCGGCGAATCGGGGGCGGGGAGGGGCAAAGGGTTTACGATCAACGTGCCCCTTGCGGCGGGGACCGGTGATGAGAGCCTCATTGAGATTTTTGAGTCTCAACTGGTACCTGCGGCGGAAAAATTCAAGCCCGATCTGGTGCTCATCTCCGCCGGGTTCGACGCCCACCGTCTCGACCCTATTGGCGGAATGGAGGTCACCACCGAGGGATTCGGTCGATTGCTATCCATCGTCGACGAAATCGCCAGAGATCATTCTTCGGGCCGGATCGCGCTGGTGCTGGAGGGCGGATACCATCAACAGGCGCTTGCACGCTGTGTGGGGCGTTGTGTTGAGGGTTTGAGTTAGTACACTGGGAGTGCAGATGGCATCAAAAAAGGTTCATTTTACCAACGCTCGGGGGCAAAAGTTGGCCGCCCGCCTGGAGCTTCCCCTGCAGGGCCGTGTGAAGAGCTATGCACTTCTGGCCCATTGTTTTACTTGTTCCAAAGATCTCAGAGCCCTTCGAGCCATCGCCCGCTCTATGACCCATATCGGGATGGGGGTGGTGCGGTTTGACTTTACGGGGCTCGGCCAGAGTGAGGGGGAGTTCGCCGAGACGACCTTCTCCTCGGATGTGGGTGATCTGGTAGAAGTAGCAACTCAGGTGGAGCAAGAATACGGCCCGGTAGAGCTATTGGTTGGGCATTCGCTGGGCGGTGCGGCCTGCCTACTTGCGGCCAGTCAGCTCGATAGTGTCCGGGCGATTGCGACCATCGGGGCCCCGGCGGAGCCCGTCCACGTCGTAAAACACCTGGAAGACGACATTTCAACCATCGAGGAAGAGGGCGAGGCGGTCGTCGATCTCGGCGGTCGCCCGTTTACGGTGCGTCGGGAGTTTCTCGAAGATCTGGAGGAGACGCATCTGCGCGAGGTCATCAGTGAACTCGGCCGTCCGCTGCTGATTCTTCACGCTCCCAAGGACAAGGTAGTCGACATCAATCAGGCGAAGCGAATCTTTGAGGCCGCCCGTCATCCGCGGAGTTTTGTCTCTCTCGATAAGGCCGACCATCTCCTCTCCGATGAAGAACAGGCCGAGTACGTGGGCCGTCTCATCGCTTCCTGGGCTCAGCGCTATATCTCGCCACTTTCGCCCCAGGATTGGCGAGAGGACCCGGCGGTGGGACAGATCGCCGCTCGCACCGAGAAAGGATTGCGAACGGAGGTCAACGCCAATGGCTTTGCGCTGATCGCCGATGAGCCGGCCAGCCTCGGGGGCACCGATACCGGGCCGACGCCTCAAGACTTCTTATCGGCGGCCCTGGCGTCGTGCACGTCGATCACCCTTCGCTTATACGCCGATCGCAAGGAGTGGGCCCTGGACGCGGTGACCGTAAACGTCGACTACGAAGAGCTGGACGAAGAAGACCGTTTTCACTGTTTCATCGCTATCGAAGGGGAGCTAAGCGACAAGCAGCGTCAGCGGTTGATCGAAATTGCCGAACGGTGCCCGGTCCATCGAATCTTGCAGCAAAGTTCAGTAGTTAAGACCACTCTCGATGAAGACTGATCGGAGCGCGGACGTCCCCGTCCGCATCGAACAATAAAGCGCTTTTTATCTTATGCAGACGGGGACGTCCGCGCTCCGTATACCCTGATCATAGAGATTTTTTTGGAATTCTTTGTAACATCCGGGAATCTGAAGACACTACGCAATTGGTGCGTCGAAGCTCAACAGCTTCATCGATGC
>SKNI01000729.1 GCA_007120615.1 Myxococcales bacterium
GATATCCCCTTCCGGGAGAAGCCGATAGCCTGGGCAATTTTGCCAAAGTTCCGATGAGAGCTGAAGGAAGCAACAACTGGGATTCGATGTGCGAGAAGGCAAACGACACCTCGGGGCCCCCCAGAGACCGATGGCTGATGCTCGGAGACTTCATCATCAAGAACGTTCTGGAAGTCCTGACGGGGATGCTCAAAGGATTTATGGATGACGCCTTAAAGCAGGCGTTTGATGATGCCGGACTCGGAGATGCTCATAAGTTATTGAAGGACACCGAAAAAGTAGCCAATACAGCAGAGGCTACGATCGATGCCTTTGATATCGAAGATGCCGATTGTGACGAGTTGGCCGAGCTCGCCGAGCAGGACGACAATGCCGATCTCAATGATTGCTCCGGGACCCCGGAGGGGGAGAGCTGCACCCCGACGTTGATCTTTCATGACGAGGTGGTGGAGTTGGGTGAGGGATGTAAACCGTTATCGGAAGACGCCAAGAACCTCTATATGGGTCTGCGCAGTATCACCGATGCCGCCGGTGTGGGGTGCGATAAATTCATGACCAATCCGCAACTGCGAGGGGGCTATTACGGGGCGATCTTTGCGTCCGGGATGCTTGCTCTTCTGGTCAACTGGGATGGCCTGGCCGACGGAGGTGGCTATATTCAGCGAAAATTCATCGATTATATTCGAAGCGGAACGCCCAATTTCAGCCGGACCTGTGACAACCTTCGAAGCAATGACTTCGGGTTCTTCTCGGAGGCCGGTCAGGCCTACGTGCTCGACGAGAGCGACTGGTTGATGGACAGCTCCAATCTGATGGTGGGGTACAACCCGAACGCCATTCGCAATAACCAGATGAGTGATAATTATTTCATGGCCCAGGTAAACCCGGCGACCGTGGCCACCGAGAGCTCCGGCTCCTGGGGGATGAGCC
Source organism: Myxococcales bacterium (assembly GCA_007120615.1). Taxonomy (GTDB): domain Bacteria; phylum Myxococcota_A; class Bradymonadia; order Bradymonadales; family Bradymonadaceae; genus SKNI01. Next base: position 931 of record SKNI01000729.1, read on the forward strand.
GAGGTGAGCTAACCTGGCAGGGGGAGACCGAGCCCAATATGTGGGAGTCGAAGTGGGCAGCCCGTGTGCGTCCGGTGGCTCTTCCCAACGAATGGGATTCGGGGCCGTCGATGCAGCAGATGGTCCAGCAGATGAACGGCGAGATGCTCGGGATTCTGGATACCGCTCACCAGGGTGATTTCGTGGGCCGGGGAGCCTATGACGATCCCGGTCAGATGGAGGCGGATCTGCAAGCGGACGTGGAGCGAGGATTCGAATCGATGGGTGGCTCAGGTATGAGCGGGGTAGGAAAATGAACCGGATAATTGAGGGCTTCGATATTTTTAGAGCGCTTCTCGACGACGAAGAAGGAACGTCGTTGACGGAGTTTGTCATCGCATTGCCGATCTTTTTGATCATTTTTTCGGGAGTGATGACCCTGGGACACCTGGGGGTCTCTCAGGTATCGGTGAAGAAGGCTGCCTACGCCGGAATGTGGGAGGATACAAAGGTTCAGACCACCGATAATGCATTGGCGATGACCCCTCGCTCGAAGCTCGATAATCCCCTCCAACAGATCGGCGAAGAGATCGGGGGCAGCGCGATTGGTAATATCATCGATGGTATCCCCTTCTGGTCGCCCAATGTTCAGATCCCCGGGGCCAGTGGAGCCGGTCCGAACCCGGCGATCGGAATTGGCGGACACTGGGGAGAAGCGGAATATTACGCATCCACCGCCAAAGCCGTGACCAATAATGAGGTCGATCATCGCGGTGATAATAGTTATCTGGCCCAGGTTCCGGCGGCCAATTCGGCGAATACCAAATTCATCATCGGTGACGCGGCTCGCTCCAAGACCAGGCTTGCTCTGGACGATAATCTGGCGAGCAACAGTGCATTTGACGGATTTAATATCTCTGATATCTGGGCCGGAGCCGACGGACTCTCCGACATCTTCGGAAATATCGCCGGGATCACCAGCGAAGGAGTCGGAGATCTGATCTACGACGGGTTGAGCGGAAGTGGCCTGGCTCCGGGGTTGATGGCCGGAGTGCGCTACGGACGTGGGATCGGAGGGGCGACCAGTGAGGTCGAATTGAGGTACCCCATAATCGATTCTGCCGTGACCCATTCGGCGATGTATATGACCGCTCCATCGCCCAATCCTAACGGACGGTTTAACTCCGAGAATTGGCATTGGCTATTTTATGTGGGTGCCTCTCAGCCTCACGTAAACCAGCGAGAATTGCTCAATGTGGTCTCCCAGGACCTGGAAGAAGATGGTGGGCTGGGCAGCGCGAGCAATCCCCAAAAATATCGCTAGCGAATAGTCGGGTGAGCGAATCGACGTGATCGGAGGATGAGATGATGAAAACGAATATGGAAAAAAAACGAACGTCGTCCTGGATGCTCAACGGACTCAAGCTGGGTGCGACGGCCGGTATCATCTGTGCGATCGCCTTCGGGTTCATCGCATTTGATAACCCGAAAGGGGAGATAAGCTCTGCGGAAGCCGATGTCTGGTCGGTTTTTCAGAAGCAGACTTCCAAGCACGAAGATTTCATGTCGGTGTTGGAGAAGGAGGGGATGGAGCCTCCCCGGCAATACGATTATAACGGCAACCAGGTCTTCTTCTCCTATGCCACCACCCGGGAATCGCCCAATGAGGTGATGCTTCGATTTCAAGAGGCGTTTGTTCGAGAGGGCGTCAATTCCCATTTCCATCCCGGTGTTCGAGAACCCGCCGATCCGATGCACCTCGACCCTCAGGATCCCGAAGAATTTGGAATCATGATGCAGGGAATGGTGGGAGCCGATGACTTCTTCACCGGGGGCATGGTTCCGATTCAAAATACTAGAAATAAAATGGCGATGGTGGGGGTGACCACCAAACAGGATGTGGATAGTCTGATGGCCGCTGTCGTGGAACGTCAGGGTGGGGAGACGCTGGCGGAGGACATGATCGGCTCGATTCGTTATATGGACGCCACTCGGGAGCAGGGAAGTCTCAAGACCACGATCACCGCCGTATGGAGCGACGATAAGCTCGATATGAGGAAGTTTCGCTCCGAAGTTCGCAGTGAGGACACGGTCCACCCCATCGAGTTTGAGATTCCCACCTGTCAGGGCTGCACCAGGGTCGCCCGGTTCAGCGGCACCGAATCGGAGCAACATCTGCACAATCTTCTGTTTCGAAGCCCCGGCAGTATTCATGAGGTGACCTCATTTTATGACCGCCACATGGGCCGCTACGGCTGGGAGTTGGAGCCGGCGATGCGGGGCCTAAACCTCCTTCAGCAACATGGATATGCCGCCGATAATGCAGCTCAGATTCGTTCCTATATCAAAAGTGAGATGCATCTGACCGTGGTGATCTACCCCGACTATGAGGACGGGTATACCTACGTGAAAATGATCACCAGTATTTAAGAGCCTTATTTGTGATGGTACAGAAAAGCCCGGTGTCCTCATCGTGAGGATCGCCGGGCTTTTTTACGATATCAACCTCCGCGAGGGGTCAGCGGCGGACCACTTTCCCCGGGAGACGATCTCGCTGGTGATCGGCGAGGCGATCGAGGATCGGACCTTTGGGGACCACGCGGGAGGGATTGATGCGCTCGTGGCTATAATAATAATGGGATTGAATATGACCGAGATTGCAGGTCTCGGCGACCCCGGGCATCTGGTAAATCTCGCGGGTATAGGCCCATAGATTGGGCATCTCGTAGACATGCTTCAGGTTGCATTTGAAGTGGCCATAGTAGACCGGATCAAAGCGAAGCAGGGTGGTGAACATGCAGAGGTCGGCTTCGGTGAACACATCGCCGGCGAGGTAGCGATTTTTGGAGAGGTGGTCCTCCCATCTCTTCAGGGCCTCGAAGAGTTCCTGGACGGCCTCTTCGTAGGCTTTCTGTGTGGTGGCAAATCCGGAGCGGTAGACCCCGTTGTTGACCGGTTCATAGATGGCATCGATGAGTTCATCGATGCGCTCTCGATAGCCCTCGGGCCAGAGATCTACATTCTCGGTGGCCAGCTCCCGAAAGGAGGTGGAGAACATTCGGATGATCTCGCGGGACTCGTTATTGACGATGGTCTCAGTCTCGGTGTCCCAGAGTACGGGTACGGTGACCCGGCCGGTGTAGTTGGAGTCGGCCTCTTTGTAGATCTGACGCATATACTCTTTATTGAGGATTTTATCACCGGTGGTGCCTTCAAAGTCCTGAGCGAAGGTCCAGCCCTCTTCGAGCATATAGGGGTGGACCACGGAGACGTCGATGGCATTCTCAAGGCCCATCAGGGCACGGCTGATGAGCGTGCGGTGAGCCCAGGGACAGGCCAGGGAGACGTAGAGGTGATATCGCCCGGTGGCCGGCGGGAATTGGGCTCCTTTCTGGTGAGAGATCCGGTCTCTAAAGGTAGTGGGGTCGCGTTCAAAGCGTCCCTCATTATCGCGTACCCAGGTGTCGGAGCGCCATTGACCTTCAACCATTCTGCCCATGATATTTCCTGCTTCTGGAGATAATTTACAGGGGAGACCTGTGCATCTCTGCGGCCTCGAACTGCGGGTGTGTCGAGCTCTTGATTCGACGCCATATGTTTTAATCACTGGTGCTATAAAGGCAACAACAATCAAGAGAACAGGGGGGGCGATTTTGCGATCCGGGCGGTTTCTTATCGATATCTAACGACGTGCTTGTCAAAGTAATTCCAATGGTTACACTTCCAATGTGTGTTCAAAAGCTGTTCACATGCTATCCGGGATGCGGACCTTCAAATCACCATTAATCCCGGTTCGGGTGCACCACATCTATTTTTCGAAAAATGAGCAGCAGCATGGCCAATGAGGATACAACGACCTTGAATATCGGAGCTCTCTCCAAGGCGACAGGAGTACCGGTGGAGACGATCCGGACCTGGGAGAGGAGGTACGGGTTTCCCGAATCTCAGAGAAATAAAGCCGGCCATCGGATTTACGGGCTCACCACGATCGAAGAGCTGCGATTGATCACCTCCGTAATTGACCAGGGATATCGACCATCGCAATTAAAGGATTGTTCTCAGGACGAACTCCAGGATTTGCTGGACAGGAGTACTGAGGCTGAGGAGGCCGAAGAGGAGCCTCCCTGTGTAGAGGAGCCCTGCCTGGAATGGCTGGAGTATTGGGTCAAGGCGGTTCGAACCCTGGATCGGGAGTTGTTGGAGGGATATTTTCGAAGTGAATTCAGTCGCCTCAGCGCCCTGCAATTTCTGGAAGAGCGGGTGGCTCCATTTCTGGAGGCTGTCGGCGAGCGGTGGGCCCGGGGGGATCTGAGTATTTTGCACGAACATTTCGGAAGCGAGTGTCTCCACGACTTTCTGGTCTCCGCCTGGCGACCGTTGAGCGATATGGCCCGGGGCGAGCGGGTGGTATTGGGGACCTTCTCCGGAGAGCACCATTGTTTGGGCACTCATATGGTGGCCCTGGTCACCGCGATCACCGGCCATAAGGTGGTATTTCTGGGGGCCAATATTCCGGCCACCGATATCGCGCTGGCCGCCAAACAATGCGAGCCGAAGGCGGTGGCCTTAAGTGTTTCTCAATTTGCCGATCCGGCGACCACGGTGATGTCGCTGACAAAGCTGCGGGAGCTGGTACCGGAGCAGACCGAGATCCTGGTCGGCGGTGCAGGAGCCTCCATCGCCCCGAAAGGGGTGACGATTCTGGGCAGTCTCAGCGAGCTTTACCGCTATCTGGACGGACCGGAATAACGGTAGTGCTTCCGCCAGCGAGACGATCCGAGGAGATCAAATCTGACTGATGCTGGAGCCACCCTGAAGTCGAATCTGGGTGGCTTCTGCGATCTCATCGATGGCGATGACGGCGCGGTCTCCGGTCTGACGAGCACTATTTCGCATCTGAGCCATCCGAACGGCCATCTCTTGAGAGAGGGAGTCGACCTTCAGGGAAGCATCTTCGGCGAGTTCTACGAGTCGGTCGTGGGCGCCTCGTTTGGCGCTGTGAACCGATTCGCGAAGATCTTCGACCCGGCCTTCGATATCGAGGCTCATCTCTTCGATCTTCAGCGCCATCTCTGCACCCAGCACGTCGACCCGACGGGAGGCCTCTTCTCGGGCTCTTTGAGCGGATTCCTTGAGTTCGGTCATGCGCTCTTCGAAATCACTGCGGGCCTGCTGGGCGGCTGCTTTCAGGGCGGCGGCCGGGTGGGGGCGGTCTTCGATGACGTGCTTGGGCGGACGGCGAAGATCGCTGACCAGTCCTAGTTTACTCATGGTCCACAGGGCATAATAGGTGATGTCGATCTCCCACCAATAAAAGCCCTGATTGACGGAAGCCTGATAGTGGTGGTGATTATTATGCCACCCCTCGCCGAGGGTGATCAGCGCCAGAAACCAGTTGTTTCGGCTGTCGTCACCGGTGTCGTAGCGGCGCTTGCCGATGACGTGTGCCAGGGAGTTGATGGTGAAGGTTCCGTGCCACAAGATCACAGTGCTCCAGATGAATCCGACCACCAGCCCGGCCCAGCCGAGAAAATAAAAACACAGACCGGCCATAATCAGCGCCGGGATATGGGGGTGACGGTTGAGAAATCGAAGCTCCGGATAACGAGCCAGATCTTTTACCCGGGCTTCATCGGTGTCTACCCAGCGCGGGGAGAATACCCAGCCCACATGAGACCAGAAGAAGCCGTCCTGTTTGACGGAGTGAACGTCTTCGGGCTCATCGGAGTATTTGTGGTGATGTCGGTGATGGGCTGCCCACCA
>SKNI01000455.1 GCA_007120615.1 Myxococcales bacterium
CAGCGGCTCAATGTCGTCGTTCCGCGAACGCCGCCTGCCTTCACCTTCGCAACGCTCGATGCTCTGAGCTTGGCCTATCCCGACATCTCGGTGATGCGCCTTTCCGCGAACCGGAAGATGGTGGTGAACGAATTGCTCACTCTGGAGCGCCTCTTTCTGGGAGAGAGTGACTTCGAGATCATGCGAAAGATTCGCCACGTGGAGATGAGCCCGCCCTCATTATATAATCCCCACGTTCCCAAAGAATTAGAAGATATCGTGTTGAAAGCGTTGGCCGGAAATTCCGGCGATCGCTATCAATCGGCCCTGGAGTTGGCCGAGGACCTCGAAAAATTCATGCGCAGTCAGGGGTTTTATTATACCAATAAAGACCTCGCGAGCTATATGAAAGAGGCCTTTCAGGCCGATCTGGAATTCGAAAATAAGAAGCTGGAATATTATCGCTCACTCAATCTTCAGCCCATCGATCCCCACGCTCCGGCGAAGTCGGCGCCGGCAGTCCCGGAGTTAAGCTGGGACGATGCGGAGATGGAGACCCAGATCTTTGATCGGGAAGACGAAGAGGAAGCGATCAGTGAAGACGACATCGTCTACGCCGAAGATCTCGACGCCGGGGTCTCCGAGCACGATGTGACCCAGATTCATGTGCCGGGAGCGGCAATCCCCGACGACGATCCCACCGTGGAGTTTGATCGCTGGGACGCCGACTTAAACCTGGGAAGCCGGGACTCCATCGACGAGATCGAGATCGAGCCCCGGGGCGGGGCAAAACGAACCGCTCAGATGCCTGCAGTGCAGCGAAGTAATGTGCCTCAGGTTACGGTCAACGCCGCCGTTGATCCTCGCCATCGACGAGATTCCAGCTCCAGCCTGGGGCGGATCGCCCTGGTCGCCCTGATCGTCATCGCCCTGGGAATGGGCTATTATTATTTCACCCAGGATACCACCACCGACGTTCAATTTAGCTTTGGCGACGAGCCGGTTCGAATCACGGTCAACGACCAACTCATCCACGAGGGTCCGACCCCGTTTGAGGCGAGTCTTGCTGCGGGGCAAGCCCGCATCGTGGTGGAGCGAGATGGGCATCACCCTTTCGAGCGTACCGAGAATTTTGTGGCCGGCGAACCCTCCCAACTGCAAGGGGAGTTGGAGGCCTTTGACTACGCCAATACGGGATTCGATCTCAAGACCACTCCCGAGGAGGCCCTGGTCTATCTGGACGATGAAGATCTGGAGCTGAAGACTCCGGCCTCGGCTCGAGAGATCGAACCGGGCATGTACACCCTGCGGGTAGAATTGGAAGATTATTTGCCCTACGAGCTAGATATAGGGATCACTCACGATCAAATCCTCGAATTGGAATGGGAGCTTCGCCCCGCTACCATCGATCTGGCGATCTCCTCCGATCCGGATCGGGCCAATTATACGGTCTACGCCGAGGGCAGCGATGACAGCCTTCACCGCGGCCGCACCCCCGATACGGTAGAGGGTCTGGACGCAGAAATGACCTACCGGGTCGTCATTGAGCGCAGTCGATATCAGGATTGGGAACAGACTGTGGAGCCCGGCCTGGAGCGAGAAGTTGGCCTCTCCGCCGAGTTGGAGCGCACCGAATCCGAGCCGGTGGCCTCTGCCCGGACCGAGCGGCCTACCACCCGTCGCACTCCGACTCCGAGGCCTGAGCCCACGCCGACGCCGACGCCGACGCCGGAGCCGGAGCCGGAACCAGCGGCGGAGCCCGCAGGTACGGGCACCCTCTCGGTGGCTTCTCGTCCGGCAGCGCGGGTTTATATCAACGACCGGGACACCGGGCGCTATACTCCGCTGGTGGACTTCGAACTGCCGGCGGGCAACCACAAAGTGGTCCTGAGAAACGAAGAGTTCAACCTCAACAAAACCTATTACGTCGATATCGAGCCCGGTCAAGGGGAGCGCGTAATCAATCGGTGAGTCTGTTGTGCCCCGAATAAAATCCACGACCGCCGATCTGACTCATTATTGTCGGAGCTGCATTAGTTGCGTAAAGCCGACGGCGGAGCACTGTTCGGAATGTGGATCGGAGCGACCTTCGGGGGGCTGGTTTCCCTTAGATGAGAGTCCCTACCGATTTCTCGGAAAAACCATCGACGAGCGCTATTTCCTGGATCGCTTTCTGGACTCCGGAGCCTCCGGTCACGTCTACCGGGCACGAGGAATTCGATTCACGCGCCATCTTGCGATCAAAATCGTCGACACCAATCGGGCCGGAGATGAAGAGTTTCGAGAACAAATGGTCCGGTCCTTTCAGCGGGAGATCGACACCCTCAGCCAGATCAGAAATCCCCACGTAGTCGGGGTATATGAGGCCATCAAACTCTCGGAGACCATCTTCGGGCTGGTCATGGAGTATATCGACGGTCAGACCCTGGATCAATTGATGGAGGACCGACAAGGGCTCCCCATCAAAGACGCCGTCTCCATCGTCCAGCAGATCGCAAATGGTCTCCACGAAGCCCATCGAAGCGGAATCATCCACCGCGATATCAAGCCTCAAAATATCATGGTGGAGAAGTTGCCGGCCACCGGACTATTTGCCCGGGTTCTGGATTTCGGGATCGCCCATGTGGTGGGCTCCAATCAACAGAGTCACCGTTTTCTGGGGACCCCGTTATATGCATCGCCGGAACAATGCCGGGGAAATTTACAGCTCGATGGGCGCACCGATATCTACAGCCTGGGATGTCTGTTTTTTCACCTCTTGACCGGTCAGCCCCCGTTTCCCTTCACCAATGCGCTTCGGGTGATGGACGCCCATCTGGAGTCGTCCCGCCCACGACTTGAGGACGCCGCACCGTCGGTGGAGTTTCCTCCGGAGTTGGAGAATTTAGTCGCTCATCTTCTGACCCGTGATCGAAGGGAGCGGGCCCCCGATCTCCACCTGGTGCATCAGGACCTAACGGCTTTTTTGAAGGGAAAGCCGCTGGTTAATTTCGGTTCGCCTCCTGACTATCGACTCCACGAAGATGATAGCCTGGCGATGTGGTCGGAGGCCTTCGAAAAGAGCGAACCCGGCGGATTTCACGACTTCGTAAGCCTCGCCGAGCGCACATCCAACGAGCTGGCCTCCGATCCCACATTCTCCGAGATCGGGGAGGTGCCGGGCTGGGATGCGGACTCGGAGGTAGATATGGTGCAGCTGTCATCATTTCCCTCTCCGTTTTCGAGTCCGACGCCCACGATCACGGCCTCGGTGATCGACCGCCGGGGGTTGGCCTGTGTGCTGGTGGATCACAGCCCCTGCGTTTATTTTATGGAGCTGGGGGACGGAGGGTTTCGGTCCACCTTTCAACAGAGCAGGCTTGTGTCGGCGGCGGAAGTCGACCTGACACAGGGCATGCTCTTGATCGGCGACGTCAGCGGAGAGTTGCGGGGACTCGATCTCGGCGGGGAGGGGGCCCGAGTCACCACCTTTGAAGGATCGCCGGTGGCGCTGGAATTGGTTCCCACCACGAGCCAACTCTACGTGGGAACCGAACGAGGCCACCTCCATGTCTTCGATATGCGCACCAATTCGCAGCGGGAGTTGGTTCGATTTCCCCACGCTATCTCAAGCGTTTATGCCCGGCCCGGTCGCCCGCTTCTGGTCGGACTCTGGGACGGGTCGGTGGCTCAGCTCGATCGAGAGGGTAAGATCTCCTGGCATATCCCGATGGCCCCGGACACGGTAGCGAGCACGGGGTATCTCGACGAAGAGAGCTATTTCGCCCTCGACAGTCAGGGCGATTTGCACGTGGGGTTGGTGGAGAATGGAGAACGAGACCGCAGCTTTTCGATCGGCCGTGGACTTCGAACGGTGCGCCACCTCGATGACGGTCGACTTCTGGGGTTATCGGTTTTTGGAAATCAGATTCAGATCTGGAATATTTTTCTCGATCATTGACCAGCATTACATGCAGCGCAGACGTCCCCGGGCCCCGCTCCTGATCAGGGAAGAGAGACGACCCACCGCACCGAGAGATCGGCGTCATCTCCGGTGGCGTCGAATGAAAGATTCGACAATCGGTCGATGACACATTGCTCAAAGAGGGGCTCTTCCAGGCCGCGATTGAGAATGATCTCAGGGGAATCGATCACCCCTTCGCCGGCAGCGGTACGCATCGTCCACTCCAGAGCGACTCGTCCCTGAGCGCCCTGAGATTGCCCGTGGCATTCTCGCACGGCGTCCTCGGCCAGACGGGTCGAGCGGCGGCGATCTTCGCGCCTGGCCAGCTCAAAGCCCTGGTCCATCTCACCGTTATCGAGGCGCTCTCGCAGGGCCTCTTCATCGACGTCTGTGGCGGGAGCCATCCAGTCCTGAGGTCCGACGCCTTCGGGGCGTTCATGGGCGGTCTCTTCTCCGGCCACGATTGGCTCGGTCGGCTCGATCTCTGGGCGATCCGATCGGAGTTGGGAGTCCTCTTCGGGCTCTTTTTTCTCGGAGGTCTTTATCGGGAGGTCTCCATCTCCCTCGTAGTGGCGAAAGGAGTATTCATCGTCGCCTTGCGGTTCTTCGGAGCTATCGAAAAAGCTCACCCAGAAAAAAACGCCGATGAGCACCGTTATAACCACCTTGAAAATCACGGTAGAGACGAAGTGTTTCATCACGTATTGTTCGGCGTATCGGTCAAACATAATAATACCAGCCAGCATAAGTTTGCGTTGAGGGCCCGTTTCGATACACTGCCCATGTAGTGCTAGTAGCGCTCAGCGAGCCATCTCAGGTAAAGTCATGTCCTCCAGAGAACCCACTGTCAGCAGTATCCATCCCGGGATGCTCTTTTGCGATCGATATCGCATCGAGCAGCACCAGGCTGAAGGGGGCATGGGAACGATCTATCTGGCCACCGACGAGACCTCGGGGCTGCCTGTGGCGATCAAGGTACTCTTCCCGCACTACTCTGACAACACGGTGTTGCGGGCGCGCTTTCTCGATGAGGGCCGCATTCAGGCGATGCTCAACCATCCCAATATCGTCCATGTGTACCGAGTCATCACCGAGCCGATTTTGTCGTTCGTGATGGAATTTGTCGACGGTGATACCCTGGAAGAATATCTGCAGCGCCGGGAGAAGCTCAGCGAGATCGAGATCGTCGATCTTATCTTACCGGTGATGTCGGCGGTGGGGTTTGCCCATAATAAGGGCGTGATTCACCGGGATTTAAAGCCGAGCAACGTGCTCCTAAAAGACAGCGCCGGCTATCTGGAGCCCAAGGTCATGGACTTCGGAGTGGCCAAGGTCAACCGGGAGCGGCAGTTGACCGCCGCCGGCACGACCGTGGGAACCCTCCATTATATGAGCCCCGAGCAGATCGTGGGCGCCAGCAATATCGATGGCCGAGCCGATATCTACAGTCTGGGATGTACCTTATATAAATTATGTACCGGAGAGGTTCCGTTTAACGCCTCCTCCGAATTTGCCCTGATGATGGCTCAGGTGGAAGCCCCGCCGACCCCGCCGGGTACCCTCCGCCCCGATCTATCGGAGTCGATGGAGCGGATCATCTTGCGAGCGCTGGCCAAGGAGCCCGATAAGCGTTTTCAGACCATTCGGGAGATGACCCAGGCCCTGATGCACCTGGTGGGGCCCGATAAAAAGCGGGATACCGACACCCGGCCCATTCCCAAGGAGGTGTTGGAATTCGCGATGGCTGCCGACGAAGTGGCCCTGGATCAGACCTCCAAATATCGCCTCGAATATCTGGCCGCCGGTGGGGTGCCCCAGGAGGTTGTGGAGACCGCCGATTACGAATCTCCCAATAATTTCACTCATGAGTTGAGCGGAACGGCGGTGCGAGAGATCGCAAGCGATCGGATCAAAGCCGCTCGAAGAAAAAGTAGCGTCACCAATCAGTTGCCCGCCGACAGTATTCGCGACTCAGCGACCGACCGAACGCGGGAGAGTCGGATGGAAGAATTGACCACCCGGCCGCGAAGCCAACCGGAGGTTCTCCGAGCCACCAGAGAGCATCGAAAGCGCCCCATTCGCCAGCTCACCACATCCGACATGGAAGGGGTCGACCTCGAAGATCTTCCCACCAGTGAGCGGGATACCTCGGCCTTCAATCAACCATCGAAGCGGGGGATTGTGGCGGTTGATAAGCCCGGGGTCGACAGTCAGGAGGTCACCAATCTCCGGGTCCCCAGTGGTCCGGAGAGCGCGTTGATACGAGGCGAAAGCGAGGCCCAGGAGGTGGATTCCACCGAGAAGACCGCCGTAAAGCTGCCGTCACAATTACGAGGAAATCCGGCGGCCGATGATCCCGATGCCACCTCCGATGAGCGACCGTCGAGCCGATTTCCCCATCTCAATCGCGAAGAGGAGATCGCGACCACCGAAAAGGCGCAATCCTCTCGTTTTCCGCTTATCGGAGAGGACGAAGACGACCAGCCCACCAACAAAAAGAGCCCCGCCCCCCGGGTGGTAGAACCTTCTGCGGATAGTCCCGATCGCACCAGGGAGGAGATTCCCTCCCGGCGCATGGAGCCGCTTCCCACAGACAGCCCCGACCGCACGGCTGAGGAGCGCCCGTTGAATCGCATCAAGTCCAAACCGGGCGGTCTGCCTGAACTCCCCCCGTCTCCCCGACAAGACGATGCCGGTTCCATGGAGCCGCTGCAACAACGCCTGGCCAGGGATCCTGACA
>SKNI01000281.1 GCA_007120615.1 Myxococcales bacterium
CCCTGGCTTCGGTTTCGAAAAGAGCTCTCGGCGGCCGATGGAGTCCTATTCTTGACCCCGGAATATAATCGCTCCGTACCGTCGGTGCTCAAAAACGCCATCGACGTGGGCTCGCGCCCCTACGGAAGCAGCGCCTGGGAGGGAAAGCCCGGCGCCGTAGCCAGTCTCTCGCCGGGCAAATTAGGGGCCTTCGGAGCCAACCACCACCTGCGCCAATCGCTGGTATTTTTGGATATCCCCGTCATGCAGCAGCCCGAGGCTTATGTGGGCGGCGCCGGGAGTTTATTCGGTGACGACGGAGAAATCGTCAACGATGGAACCAGGGAGTTTATGACGAAATTTATCAACGCCTTTGCCAACTGGGTGGAGAGGCATCTGGCGTAGTTGAGGAGCGCGGGATATTCGTGCTTCCTTTTGTCTTAAGTGGTCGTTTTTTATAGCCTTTCGCTCCATGTGGGATTCTGCTACTAGTCGTCATGTCAACGGATTTTTGACATGACGACGCCATGACCCGAACTCTCCTCACATCTTTGACCATTCTTCTGGCGAGTGCTCTTCTGGTCGCCAGCTTTGGCTGTGCCGCTGCCCAACTGCCCGACACCGGGCCGGGCAGCGTCACAGCGGAGATCGCCGATCTCTTCGAAGGGGGCTCCTGCGACGATATTCACTCGCTCACGCAACGCGAGCCTTTTCGCCAGGTCAGCTGGATGATGACCGACGCCGATATCTCCGAGGCCGAATATCGAGTGCCCGCCGGTGACTCTAACCGCTGGACCGACTGGAAACCGGCGGAGATCACCTTCGAGGAGGGCACCTCTTATAACGCCCGAATTATTCTCTCGGAGCCCACCGAACGGATCGAAGTTCGGGGAGGAGAGAATCTACACCGCGCCCACTTTAGCTTCGACAGCCGAGTCACTGGGCGCGTACCGGCCCAGCGTGGTTCGCTCTGCTCCTCCGGGGATAGCCATCCCTGGTGTGTGAACTCCGAAAGTCCCGCCGGAGAGGCGCCGAAGGACCTGATCACCAGACGACGAGACTGGGGGGCGATCGATCCGGAGCGCATCTGTCGCGATGCGGCGATGCCCACCAGGGTCAGCTTTCATCATACCTTTATGCCCGGCGATGACGGCGACGATGCGGCCCGAAGCATTCGCCAGATTCAGGCATTTCATATCAATGAGCGGGGCTGGTGTGATGTGGGATATCACTTTTTGATCGCCAAAAACGGAGAGATCTTCCGCGGCCGAGGTGGTGCCAACCGCCCGGGAGCCCACGTGCGGGGACAGAATCGAGGCAATATCGGAGTCGGGTTCATCGGTGATTTTACCGCCGAGCCTCCGACCACGGAGCAGGTGGAGTCGGCTGTCCGACTGACTCGCTGGATTCACACCGCCTTTGACATTCCACTGACCCGCGACGCCATTCGAGGCCATCACGAGTGGCCCGGTCAATCCACGGGATGTCCCGGCGAGTTGATGAATGGCGATGTCGACCGAATCGCTCAGATCGTGGAGCAGGCGGGTCTCGAAGTCCCGGTCAACATCGAAAATAGAAATTGAGCTCCCCTGTGGACATATTGAGATCGTCTCCCTCCCTGGATCTGCGCGAACGTCCTCGTCCGCATCGAACAAAAGGGGCTCTTATTTTCATGCCGACGGGGACGTCTGCGCTCCGGTCATGCCCGATGAATCGGACTCCAATGTTGAGAGCAGTCCCGTGACCTGTTGGAGGGATTTGGAATTGAGGATCAACTGCGCATGACCGGCGACTCCCGTGATCGCTTCGCAGGAGCCGTCCAGAAGACAGGATTGACGAGGAAAGGCGATCTCATCCCAACGAGCGACCACGGTGGTCAAATTCTCCTGCTGTTTCGCTCTTCGGATCAATTCTCGGACAAGTGGGGAACGGGGATTGAGCTGGCGAGCGGCCGGAAAGACGGGCACCAGATGGCTTAGCACGGCGCCGTGGTAGGCGGTGCCCAGGGTGATAAAATGGCGAACTCTTCTTCGGGCCTCCTCTTCCATGCCAAGAGAAATCAAACCTCCCATGGAGTGGCCCACGATATAAAAATCCTCTAATTCGTGAGTGTCCACGAATAATTCGAGCTCTCGAGACTTCTCACGAATGCATCCCACGCCGAAGCCCAGATCTGCGATATAAACTGGATATCCCTGCTCTACCAACCACTGTCGAAGGCGAAAAAACGCCAGTCCCCGACCCAGAAATCCGGGCACCAGCACTACGGCGCGCCCCGAGCCCATGACCTGATGTTCCGGTTGATAGATCGCTCCCGCTACGCTGCAGGCGGCGTATAGATAAAGAGAGCCGATTTCCCGCACCACGTCCCGGAGATGTCGAATCGCCATGGTCTTTCGTTCCGTTCGAGGAGCCCGTTTAAGCCTGTTTGAGTAACTTGATGAGCCATTATACCTAACAGGAAACGAGGGCTCAAACTTCCCGGCACTCGGTGCGCCTCTACTCGTCCGTATCCAGGATGATCGTAACCGGTCCGTCATTGATCAGTTCCACATCCATCATCGCTCCGAAGACCCCGGTCTCCACCGACACCCCACGTGAGCGAACGGTATCGACAAAGCCCTCGTAGAGGACCTCAGCGGGCCGGGGCTTCATGGCGTCTACGAAGCTCGGTCGGCGTCCCTTTTTGGTGTTGGCGTAGAGGGTAAATTGGCTGACCACCAGCATTTCGGCATCGAGGTCGAGAAGGGAGTGATTCATGCGCCCGTCTTCGTCCGAAAAAATACGCAGATTGACGGACTTTTCCACGATATAATCCAGTTCTACTTCTGTGTCGCCCTCTCCACAGCCCAGAAATACAACAAGTCCCTGGTTTATCGATCCCACCACCTCATTATCGACGGTGACGCTGGCCTTTTGAACTCGCTGTAGAATTGCTCGCATCGGGGCTGCCTTTTCCAGAAGGGAATCAACTGTGGTAGAGATGGGGCTGGTCGGAACAAGAAATCTACGAAGATTGAAGGTCTATGCTAACACTCGACGTGCTCGATTCGATCACACTCTCCAAAAAACCCTGGGGTCAGGTTGCGTTGGCCGCAGGCATTTTGATGCCGAATTATCATCTTCCCTGGACTCGAACCAAGATAAAATTGGAGGGGGCCGACAATATCCCCCGTGATTATCCGGTGATTTTTGCCATGAATCACACCGATCGGTTCAATTATTGGCCCTTTCAATATCGATTATGGCGAGATTGGAAGATGTTTACGAGCACCTGGGTGAAGGGGAAATATTATAATAAACCGGCGGTTCGCACCTTCATGATCAAGACCAATAATCTGGCGGTACCGTCACGAGGTTACCTGATCACCGCCGACGCCGCGACTCTTCTGGGCCACCCGCCGGCGGAGCACACTTATCGGCTGATCCGAGAGGCCATCGACCGGGGCAGTCGCGATACCCGGGCGCTTCGAGAGAAAGCCGCCGAGAAAGGAGTGTTGCGTGAGATCGTCACCCTCTTGGATACCCCTCGCGATATGCTGGGGATGGCCTTTGAGCCCCATCGACAAAATTATCTGGAAGCCATGCAGGAGCTCTTCTCCCGGATGATGGAGAAATTCGTAGAGCTCAACGACCAGGCTTTTGATCTGGGGCTAAACCTTTTGGTCTTCCCCGAGGGAACTCGTTCGGTGCGTCTGCAGGAGGGAAAACCGGGCCTGGCCCAGATGGCGCTTCGCATGAACGCTACGATCGTCCCGGTGGGCTGTAACGGCTCCGACCGGGCCTATCCCGGTGACAATCCCTTCTCCAAAGGCGGCGACCTCCTCTACCGGGTAGGCGAACCGATGACCCCCGAAGGGGATCTGGCCCCCTTTCAGATCGACGAGAGATTTACGCCCTTTACCCTGGAAGCGGAACAAAAATACGGGGATATCTTCGAGCCCATGACCGAACTCATCATGGACCGGATCAACGAGCTACTCGATCCCAGACATCAGCGGGCCGATGGGGTGGAGGGGCCTATTAAGGGTGCGGACCGGTTCTTGTGAAGAGAGAGTGAACAGCAAGGGCAAGGGAAATCGCAGAGACGCGGGAGGGACGCAGAGACGCAGAGAAAGGCAAGGGAAAGGGGGAGCTTCTGATGAGCGCCGGGTTTGCGTGGGCTTGTAGCGAGGATGGCTTATTGGGACGTGGCAGCTTCTGATGGGCGCCGGGTTTGCGAGGGCTTGTAGCGTGGCCGGCTTATTGGAACGTGGGAGCTCTGAACTACGACTTCTTTGGAGCTATAGCCATTAGATGGTTCGAGCTGACCCGGAAGTTGCATATTACCTACCCGTCGGCACCCACCCAAAAGATCCCCTTATCCCTTGCCCTTCCTCTGCGTCTCTGCGTCCCTCTGCGTCTCTGCGACGGTCTTGCCCTTCTCTCTTTTCTCTCTCCTATCTCACCAACCTTCCTACGTTTTCCACATGAAAGGTATGGGGAAAGAGATCTACCGGCTGGACCACTTCTAATTCGTATCCCCCGTCGATCAGATCGACCAAATTTTTGGCCATCGTCGCCGGGTTGCAGGAGACATAAACCAGGGTGGGCGCTCGGATCTCGAGGATATTTTTGACGGCTTCTGCGAAGAGCCCGGACCTGGGGGGATCGACGATGACCAGATCTATTTTCTCGCGGGAGGCACTCTGAAATTCATGGGAGCCGAGCACGGAGCCCACGTCGCCTGCAAAAAATTCGATATTGTCGATCTCGTTGGTGACGGCGTTCTTTCGGGCGTTCTCTACGGCGTCTTTTTGCATCTCGATTCCTAAGACCTTCTCGGCAAATGGGGCCATG
Source organism: Myxococcales bacterium (assembly GCA_007120615.1). Taxonomy (GTDB): domain Bacteria; phylum Myxococcota_A; class Bradymonadia; order Bradymonadales; family Bradymonadaceae; genus SKNI01. The sequence continues at coordinate 4,819 of SKNI01000281.1, forward strand.
CAGAGCCCGATGGTGCCGGTTCCGCAATAGAGATCGAGGACCGTTCCAAGAGAGGTCCCCGGCGTAAGGCCGGCCTTCTCGATGACCTCTCGATAGAGGATCTCGGCGCCCAGAGTATTGGGCTGAAAAAACGCTCTGGGGTGAATATCGAAATGAAGCGCCCGCTCCCCCGGCAAATGAAGTTCCTCGCCCAACACTTCTTTGCCGTGGCGGTGATTCTCAAACCAGGCGGTAGGAGAGCCCTTTTGCTGGCGCATCCGGGTCCAATAAAGAGAGGTGATCGGAGTCCCCAACTCGGTGGCCGTGCTCAGGGCGAATTGCTGAAATTGGCGAATCACCTCTTCGGCGTCCACCTCTTCGCCGAGCATCGAGGTTTTTGACGCCTCGGTGGTGGTCAACTCCACCATGAGTTCCCCGGTGCGCTTTCCCTCTCTGATGGTGAGAGTGCGCAAGAACCCGGAGCCGTCGGAGTTGAGGTAGGGGATGAGTTGCTGTTCGGAAGCCCAGTCTCGAATTAGCGGGATAAATCGGGAGACGAATTCCGACTGGAGATAGCAGGCCTCCAGGTTGAGGATTTCGTATTTATACCCTGTGGGAAAAAGCCCCAGGGCGAATTCTCTATCGGCGTTGTCGCCGAAGCTGAACTCCATCTTATTTCGGTAATTCCAGGGATCCTCCATGCCTTTGACGGGCAGAACCAGGCCCGTATCGACGCCGGCCTCTTTGAAGCGGTCCTTGATCATCCGTTCTTTGATGGCCAGTTGATGGCGGTAGGTCACCGACTGAAAGGTGCAGCCGCCGCATCCCTTATTCTTCTCTTCCCGGCGGCCGAAATGAGGACATCTGGGCTCGATGCGCATCACCGAGGGCTCGATCATCTCGATCCAGCCTCCCGAGCAGCGTCTTCGTCGAGTTCGCTCGATGAGAACTCGCACTTTATCGCCGGGGATGGCCTTGCGCACGAAGATCTCGTAGGTCTTCTCCTCTCTCTGAGAGCCGACTACAGCTTCCAGGATCGCTTTTCCCATGCCCCGGTCGGTGACGTCGGTGATCTCGACGACCACCTCGTCTCCGTGGGCCAGACCTCGGTCGAGTTCAAGCATGATGGACCTCTTTGATGACTCCCTGATCGACGTGAAAATGCTTCAACTCTTCGTCGAGCAAGATATGATCGCGGTGAGTGGTGGTGATAAAGACCTGGACTTCGGTGGGCTGTCTGAGAAATGAGAAGAGATGTCGATTGCGCTCTCGATCGAGCTCGCTGGAGACGTCGTCTAATAATAAAATGGGTGCAAAATGATAGCGCTCTTCTAAGTAGGTGATCTCGGCGATTTTCATGGCCAAAATAAACGCCCGGGTCTGACCCTGACTGCCAAAAGCCCGCAGATCCAGATCGTTGAGATAGGTCTCCAGATCGTCTCGATGAGGACCGATCAGGGTATATCCCCGATGGACCTCTTCGTCGGCCGTGCGCTTCAAAGCATCGCTCAATAAACTCTCCAGATAGGTGGAGCCGCTCAGGGCTCTTTCTACGTCGATGGGCCCTTCGGTCCAGGTCGATCCGTAGCGGATCTGGGCTTCGAAATCGCTGTCGAAAATAGAGCGAAAGATTCGCTTCAAGACCGGTCGAAAATGCTCGATGAAGTCCAGGCGTCGGCGAAGAATCTCAGCTCCCCATTCGACGAGTTGATCATCGTAGACGGCCAAAAGATTTCGGTCGCCGCGGTCTTGTTTCAGCACCGCATTTCGATTCTTTAATACGTCTTCGTAATGAGTCGATTCCGTGGCGTAGGCGGGATGAGCGTTGAAGATC
>SKNI01000295.1 GCA_007120615.1 Myxococcales bacterium
CCTCCCCGCGCTATCGTATCGCTGCAAGAAGACATCTTTCTGGCTGTTATCCACCCAGACGACCATGGTCATTTCATTCTGGTCGATGGCCACCGACGGGTCGTCCACATACCGAAAATCAGACTCGTTCATCTCCCACTCCCCGACGAACGCTTCCCCCGTTGCCACTTCGACGACCTCTCCCTCCGTACGAGGACCCTGTTCATCGTCATCGGGCGGGCTCTCTCCCGGGGTCTGGCAGGCCACCGATAGCAGCCCCAACCCCAGGATCAATTGCACCGAACGAAAAACTCCCATTGTGGCGCCTCCTTCGATGTAGAATTCTCTCCCCCTCAAAGCTACCCGCCGCCCCCAAAAAGCAAATGCCTGCAACGCTTCGATTCGGAGGGCATCCGAAAATAACTCTCGGCGGGCGGGTGACGGTCGACACCCTATTGGCCCCCATCCTCCGCTCGGGGCCACTCCTTAAACCGCTGAGCTCCCTCGGGGCTGGAAAAAATCTGGAACGCTACCGACGCCTCCGGACCGTTCACGAAGCCATGCTCCGTACCTTCCGGCACCGTGACCATCGTTCCCGGTCCCACCTCATAATCCACCCCCGCCAGGGTCATAATACCGCCACCCTCGATAAAAAAGAGGTACTCCTCGGACTCATGAGTATGGACCGGAACCTCCGTGCCGGGAGCCAGGCTTATCTCGCCAATATAGGCGTTGAGGCCTTCGGCGAGTAAGGCGACCGAAATCTCGCCGCCCGGGGCGATGTGGCGTGGGGCGTCGATAAAGGATAACACCGACGGCTCCGCCGACGTGTGCGGCACTCCCGCTGGCTGCGCCTTCTCCTCGACACCGGCCTCCGAGAGCCCTCCTTCGTCACAGAGACAGGGCTGCGCCGTAGCACAGCCGGTGAGGAACAACGCTACAAACGACAGGGTTATGACTCTACCGATAAGCTCCACCTCAAACCTCCTCTTCAAAATAGCAACGCCAGCATAGTCATCGTCGCCCGAATATCTCACGACCGAGACCGAGGTGACAACCGGGTCGACCGACCCAGCCACAAACCCCGCCAACAAAAGATTCTGAAAAAAATCCGAATCCCTGTCCTATAGAATCGGGTCTGATGACACTAATGAATAGAACGACCTGAGGCGCTTGCCCGGAACAAACGATGATCGACCTGACAAAAGAACTCCGTCAGTTGCACCACGCCAGCTTTCAGTGGGCGTTGCATTGCACCGGAGGAAGCCGACACGACGCCGAAGATGCATTGCAGTCGGCCTATGAGGCCCTCCTCGATGGCTCGGCGAGCTTTGAGGAGCGCTCTTCGCTGAAGAGTTTTCTCTTCGCCGTGATCCGAAATAAGGCTCGTAGCGCATCGCGAAAGAGGAGTCTTCTTGCCCTGGTTGGCCTCGACGACAACTCGACACCATCGGTGCAACCGCTGGTTCATAGGAAGATGGACGACGCAGAGCGAGTTGCCGCCATTCGCGCGGCCATTCAACAGCTCTCCCCCCGGCAAAGAGATATCCTGGAGTTGGTTTTTTATCACGAACTGACCGTGGAAGAGGCGGCAGACGTCTTAGACTTGCAACTCGGAACCGCTCGAACCCATTACGCCCGCGCAAAAAAGGCCCTGCGCCGGCAGCTGACGAAGGAGGACTTCCAATGGAAGACCAACACGATCGAGACCTGAAGGATCTCTATAAGGCCGCGCGCACAGCCGAGAGCGAATCTCCCCCGGATTTTGATGAATTGCTGGCCCGTTCCAGCTCCGCATCGAAGAACACAAAGAACCCCTGGCTCAAGAGATTGGCCGCCGCTGCGGCCCTCTTCACACTGCTCGTCGGCGCCTACCTGGTGGACAGGTCGACTCCCGAACCGGCTCTCGATTCGTCGCCAGCCGTAGAAGCCATTGCCCAGGAATCCTCGGCAGCAAACGACGCAGACTGGGAAGAATTACTGGACTACGCAGACTCCCTCTGGGAGTGGGAATCCCCCTCGGATTTCCTTCTATGACCTCACCCTCACTAGCCTCAACCCTTATCAGGAGAACAACCATGAATTCTCGAAATCGAATCAAGCGCCTGCCCCTCGTAGTGATGCTTCTGGCCACCCTCGGTCTGCTAATGCCGGCGACCGCCTTCGCCCAGCAGCGCGGCCATAAAGGTGGCGAAGGGGTGGATGGACATTTTGCCAACCCCCGTCATCTGATGCGAATGGCCGATGAATTGGAACTTCGCGAGGAACAACGCGATGAGATCCGAACCCTCCTGGAGGCCAATCGCGAACAGGTCCAACCCCTTCGCGAGCAATTGCGAGAACAGACCAGGTCCTTGCGGGAGTTGATGGCCGATTCGTCGGCCACTCAGACTCAGGTCCTGGCTAAACTGGACCAGGTCCTTGAATTGGAAGGCCAGGTCAAGCGCAGACGGGCTGTACTATTTCTGGAAGTTCGCGATGTTCTGGACGAAGAACAACAGGAGCGCGCCCGGGAATTGATCGAAGAACGCGGCACAGAGAGAGGCGAACGTCGCCAGAAGCGAATGCGACGCCGGGGAACTCAATAATCTCTCAGTTCACAACGCGCTGCCAGTGGAAATGGTCGGTCTGCAGCTGGGGCGCCGGGGCATCGTCGAAGGTGGTCCGGGGCCCGGGATAGCCAATCACGGGGCCGAGATAGGTCACGCAGCTTCCCTCTTCGATAAGCTCGCTGGAAGAGCGATACTCCACGGTCCGCTCCCCTCCGGTGGGTCCATACGTCAGCTCATAACAGAGATAGTCCCCCGCACAGGAGGTCGGGGCGCCCAGTTCACCGCCGAGACGAACCAGCCGGTAATAGTGGTCGTCGAGATCGACCTCTTCGGTTCTGAGATCGAAATAAGGAACCGGGTTCTCCTCCGAGACCACCGAGAAGTTCGTCAGGCTTGTGACCTGGGGGTTGCCATTGAAAATCGACACTTCCGTGGCCGTAAACGAGATGTTTTGTCCCACCCGAACCTCCGAGGAGAGGGCATCATCGAGGTAGACCTGCATCGTGGAATCGGCATCCTGAAGCCAGAAATGTCGGCCTTCTCGAAAAGATGTCGCGATCACCGTGGCCTCGGAGATGACGATCCCCGGCGCGAGTTCCTGGGGCGCTTCCCAGTTGGGAGCGGGCACCGCGGCGTCCCAGATGGCCTGAAGGTTGGCGTCCTGGGTCAGCGGCTCCCGAGTCAGCGGGATCTCGAGGCCGTCGGCGTTATTGACATGGGAGACCTGCCCGAAAAAATTGATGTCTGTGGGGCAACTCACCGCTCTCCAGCCCCATCCCGGCTCCGTCAATTGCGGCGCATCGCCGGGATAACTCACCCGGGCTCGCCAGTAGCGAATGGTCCCATCCTCGGGAGCCGTCAGGTCTCCATAGGGAGCCGATGAGCCCGTGATATCTACGAAATTCTCAGGAGCCCCGCCCTCCGAGCGCTGCCACTGATAGATGGGCGTCGCGATCCCCCGGCGGCCGGTAGCCGAATTGGAAATCCTCGGAGTATGTGCTCCGTCGGTCGCCCGCACCTCATAGCTCACCTGATCGCCTACGGTGGCGACCAGATCATCGATATGGAGTTGAACCCGGTCGGTATAAGCCCCTTTCGTGGCCCGTACCCGCCCCGGGGACAGGATCTGGCCATAAGGTGCTTCTTCGTCGAGATATTCATCGACATTGCCTACATCCACCCAGGGCTGCCCCTGAACTCGAACAGAAAACTCCACCGGATAGGGTCCCCGATATCCTTCTACCGTCTCCGAGATCGGTCCCGCACCGTCCTCAAAGAGTGCCTGGATCTGGTATTGATGGGCTGGCCCCGCCTCGGGATCGTCGAACTCCCAGGCTAGCAAGATCCCCGCTCCCCGGTCATCGGTGGCCGTCAGGTTATAGGGCGCTTGCAATACCGAGGGCGGTCCCGCCTGATCATCGATATACTCCATCTCCAGGCCGTCCATGACTTCGCCCACCACTCCACCGTCTCGAAGGATCTGGTAGCCCTGGGCGCCCTCGACGGGCTCCCAGGTAATAAGAACCCAGTCGGGACTCTCTCCCTGACTGGCCTGCACCTGCCCGGGCACCCCGGGTTCTCCCGCATCGCCATCGCCATCAGCACCGGAATCGGCATCGGAATCGGCATCGAACTCGCCATCACCATCGGCATCATCTCCCGTACCGGCGTCGACCTCAGTGCCATTAGCGTTGGTCTGGGCGGTCTCGGAGTCGCCCCCACAACCAGCCGCCATCAGCGCGACCATCGCAACTACGGATAAGAGAGTTCTGGTGCGACATTTCATGGCTTTCCCTGACGAAAACGCAGTACACACTATACAATTTGTTGCCGAGCGAGAGATCTACCAAACTGGGTTCCGGGAATCCAGACCAATCACAAGAATCTGTACAGATCTCGTCATCCGCTCCAGCTTACGGGCAAAAACTCAGGCTCTTCGGCAGGGGCCTTCATACACTTTGCCACCCCCTCCAGGGCCGGGAACCAACCCATCACGCCTCCCAGCCGGGTGGTCCAACCGCTTATGCGCCCGTCGTCGAGGACCACGTCCACGGGGTCGATGATATTGAATAAACAGGGATTACGAGAGCCCGAGACGGCCTGGGCCTCATCGCGTTGCCAGTAAAAGAGTGAGCGAACCGTCCACAGATAGGTAAACGGATAGACCGTCGGGTTGGCGCTCCAACTGGCGATTCGGTCGGCGGGGACCCGGTAGTACTTCTCGCGATGGGCCGTCACTCCCAGGGCTTTATCCAGAGCATCCCGGGCCGACTGCAGATGGATGGCTACCTCTTCCTGGTCGGCCCCTGTTTTCTTGGCGTCGATATAAGCATAGAGGCCGCGGACCTGCCGGGCGCGAAGAGCGGTCACATCGGCGGCGTCCACCATCTCCTCAAAGAGCAAGAGTGCATTGGCCGGGATTTCCTCGCGCAACTCCGTGAGCCTCTCGGCCAACTCCCCGAAGCGCTCGTCCATCTCAAAGAGCAAGGGAGCTACGTAGTCTCGATACTCCTGTCGATCCGAAGCGCTTCGATGCATCTGCACCAGACTGATTCGCTCCGGCTGCATCCGCCCGTGCTCCAGCCCGAATCGATTGGCCAGCGAGTCGGAGACATCGTCCCAGGTCTCCCACCCCTGCAAAAAAGCCTGTCCATTTCGACGAACCACGTTAGACGGCGCTTCTCCGTTAACCCGCCCGTCGATGAGCAGATCTTGCTGGGCGTCCATATAGTCGACGAGCCACTCCCGGATCGCCTCACCGGATGCGCCAAATACTCGCTCCACGGGCTCCAGCAGCGCTCGGACTGCATCTTCGTCGGACTCAAGGTCGGCGCGGGGATTCCAGGCCGCTCGGGCAGTGACCACTTCCTGAATCCAATAGCCCCACTCCCAGCCACTGGAGAACGTAATCTGCCCATCCATCATCGACCCGGCATGCTCCCCGCGGCCCATGCGACCGGCCTCCTCATCACCGGCCAGAAGCCTCAAATCGTGGACTCTTCGCGAAGCATAGACCGGCAAGAAGAGGGGCACATCATTGTCGAAGCTGACCCAGTAGGCGGTCTCGGGAAACCACACCGTCGGTCGACTCCCGGCCTGCTCCTGGAGAAAGGTGCGAATATGCTTGAAGTCATCGTTTCCGTAGGTCGGCGCCGGATCACTCAGGCTATAATGCTGAACCGTATGAGGCAGCACCCCCAGCCGAGAATCAGCATAATGAGGTAGGAAGTTGAAATTGATCGGCCCTCCCGTGGTGGGATCCTCAAAGGCATCGACGTATTGTCCCTGCGAGGCGTGGACCTTGATATAGACCGACGCCCCATGGTCGTCTTCCGCCGTGACCGTCAACGCGTCCATCCAGTCCAGCATCCGCTGGCCGTCGACGTCGGTGAACTCCGTGGTCCCTGGTTTGGTCGCCAGAAAATCAAACCCCGCCTTCATGACATGCTCAACTCCGGCCTCGATCTGCTCGATCTCCCGTTCCAGACTGCCCCCTCGTCGAATCAACCGGGCCGCGTTTTGCTGCTGCAGTCGAATCGGAACGTTGAGCCCCACCTTGATCCCGAATTCATGGGCTCGGTCGACGATCCTCTTGATGCGCTCGATGCGCTCATCGGACTCCGCAAAGTCGGACCAACTCCCCGCAGAAAGCCAGATCCAGTGGACCTTATTTTGTCCATTGGCCAGCATCCACTCCAAAAAGAGGTCCCACTCTCCGAGCATCCCCTCCCAGCCCTCGACATCGTCGGGTCCGTCCGGGCCCCAGCCTTGCAGCAGATTGGTCAATTCGATGGGATGCATGGTGTGCAATTGCAATCCCCGAATGGGCCACCTCGGCGCCGTCGCTCGATTGACTTCCGGGGCCACGCCGGGAAGAGCCAGCGGAGGTGTCGGCTCCAGGGGATGCAAAAAGCCAAATCCCAACTTCTCCAGTAGCGCGTACGCTCCATAATGAACCCCCACGTCCGAGACCTGATGGCGGCTCGTACCGCTGCCATCGACGGCGATTGCCGAGTGCTCTCCGACTTCTCCACTACGCAACAGATAGCCCTCCTCCCCAACTTCGATCAGTTCTCCCGAATC
>SKNI01000028.1 GCA_007120615.1 Myxococcales bacterium
ATATTCTCCGTGACATTCCTCTTCCCAGTCTCCCTGGACGCAGCGTTGAAACCCGGCGATGCACTGGGAATTTACGGGAAACTCATTGGGATCTCCGGCGCTGGAGCAGAGCCGAAACTGGCCTGCCCGACAATCGCAATCATCATCGGTGACCGGATTGCACTCCTGGTTGGGATCGGAGTCCCCATCTGGATCAGTGTCCCCATCTGGATCAGTGTCCCCATCTGGATCAGCGTCGGCGTCTCCATCGCCCTGATTCTCGGTTGCGGTCGTGCCAGTATCTTCATCGTCGGAACAGCCGGCCACGATGAGACTTATGCTTAACAAAAGAGCCAGAAGCCATCGGATACGATAGGGGGCAACCATTTTGGGATCTCCAAGTAAAATAAATATCGCAAATCACGCCATGATAATGATCGCCTAAATGAAACACTCCATACGGGCAAATCGCAGAGCTGTTGATTTCAGACAGGGGGCAAATCTCCTGCTCAACCATATGGAAGCCGCATCTTTTCGTCAAATAGCAACGGGTTTGCATCAGAGGGCCAGATGCCCGGAACTCGTTTCTGGGAGCGCACTTGATGCTGGTTCGAGAGAGTAGTCTCTGGACAGATGGAAGAAGATCGCTATAACACCTGTTCTCTTACCCGATTCCGGTAACGTGAGCGATGCCATTACGCACGCTTGATAAATAGGGCGATTTATATGTAGAGTTCTGCCGCCGCTCCTCGGTAGTTGCAATATATCCGGAAAGTAGGCAGTTTCACCGCCCTGGTTATGATTTGGCTGGAATTTATTTCCTAAATGAACGTGACAGGGTCAAAAAAAATAGGGTAGGCGCTACGCGAACATCGAGGCAGTGCCACGTATCTACGTCAAAAGAGTAGGACCATGATTAAGGACTTGAACAAACTTCGAAACATCGGGATTTCAGCCCATATTGACTCCGGTAAGACCACTCTTACCGAGCGAATCCTCTTTTATACGGGGAGGATTCACGCCATTCACGACGTCCGAGGAAAGGACGGCGTGGGGGCGAAGATGGATTCAATGGACCTGGAACGTGAAAAAGGCATCACCATTCAGTCGGCCGCGACCTTCTGCGAATGGGGAGACCATGCCATTAACATCATCGACACGCCGGGCCACGTCGATTTCACCATCGAGGTGGAGCGGGCTCTGCGCGTGCTCGACGGAGCGGTTTTGATTTTGTGCGCCGTCTCCGGTGTGCAATCGCAGTCGATCACCGTCGATCGTCAGATGCGACGGTATTCGGTGCCGCGAATCGCCTTCATCAATAAATGCGATCGCGCCGGCGCCGATCCCTTCGGCGTCACCGAGCAGCTTCGCGAGGAGCTCAAGCACAACGCCGTGCTCATGCAGGTTCCTCTTGGGCTCGAAGACAAGCACAAAGGGGTCATCGACCTGCTCACCATGAAGGCTCATTATTTCGAGGGAGAGGACGGTGAGGTTATTCGCATCGAAGATTGCCCCGAAGAGCACCTGGAGCAGGCCAAGAAATATCGCACCAAGATGATCGAGGCCTTCGCCGATTTCGATGATGAAGTCGCCATGGCTTATCTGGAAGGCGAAGAGGTCACCGCCGAGATGCTGGAACCCGTTGTAAAGCGGGCCACTCTGGCTCGTACGGTAACTCCTGTGTTTATGGGGTCGGCCTATAAGAATAAAGGCGTTCAAGCATTGCTGGACGCCGTCGTCAAATTTCTTCCTTGCCCGCTGGAGATGAATTACCACGCGCTGGAGAAGGACGACGAAGAGGTCAAGCACGACCTCACACCGGATCCCAAAAAGCCCCTGGTGATGCTCGCTTTCAAGTTGGAAGACGGTCGCTACGGTCAGCTTACCTATTGCCGGATCTATCAGGGTACGCTCGAGAAAGGCGAGAATATCTACAATATGTCCAGCGGCCAGAAGACCAAAGTGGGTCGCCTGGTTCGGATGCACTCCGACGAGATGAATGAGATCGAAGAAGCCGAAGCCGGCGATATCGTCGCTCTCTTCGGTGTGGACTGTGCCTCCGGTGATACCTTCACCGATGGCACCATCGACGTCACCATGACCTCGATTCACGTCCCCGATGCAGTGATCACCCTGGCGGTAAAACCCAAAGCCAGTGAAGGACTGCAGAATTTCTCCAAGGCTCTCAACCGCTTCTCCAAGGAAGACCCCACTTTCCGGGTCTCTCGTGACGAGGAAAGTGGCCAGACCATCATCGGTGGTATGGGCGAGCTTCACCTCCAGGTCTATATCGAGCGGATTCGCCGAGAATACGACGTGGAAGTGGAAGTGGGCGCCCCTCAGGTTGCCTACCGCGAGACCATCACCCTGCAGTCGGAATTCGACTATACCCACAAAAAGCAAACCGGTGGTTCCGGTCAATATGCTCGAGTCAAAGGGTATATCGCACCGTCCGATGAGGGCGAACACTACCAGTTCATCAATGAGGTTCGCGGTGGTGTGATCCCCAAAGAATTCCAGGGGGCCTGTGATAAGGGCTTTCAGGATTCCATGGACGAGGGATCGCTTATCGGGTTCCCCGTGGTCAACGTCAAAGCCTGCATCAACGACGGTGATAACCACGCTGTTGACTCCTCGGATATGGCGTTCCGTATCGCTGCTCGAGCGGCGTTCCGCAAAGCCTATAAAACGGCCAAGCCCGTCATCCTCGAGCCGATCATGAAAGTGGAAGTGGAATGTCCCGAAGAGTTCTCGGGAACCGTACTCGGTGGCATCAGCCAGCGCCGGGGAGTGATCACCGGTTCTCGTACCCGACAGGGCTACGCCATCATCAGCTCGGAAGTTCCTCTGAGCGAGATGTTTGGATACTCCAACGACCTTCGCTCCGGTACCCAGGGGAAAGCGGAATTCTCCATGGAGTTTGAGAAATACTCTCCGGTACCCAAGCAGATTCAGGAAGACCTGATCAAAGAATACGAGGAGAAGGCCAATTAATTGATATTGGTCCCACCCTGTATTACAACGAAGGCGGCATGTCCCTTGAAGTGAATGACTTTCGGGACGTGCCGCCTTTTTTCTTAACGAGACGATTGCTATTTTGAGTAGTTGGCTACAGCACGGGTTGGTTCGTCGGGGGCGGGTGAGATGACTCTCTTATTGATCTACGCGGGAATTGCGTTGGGAGCGTCGTTTTTATGCTCCATTCTGGAGTCCGTCCTCTTGAGTGTCACTCCATCCTATATCGGAGCGCTGCAGGCTGAGGGAAATCCCGCCGGGGATCGCTTGCGGAAATTGCGCGATGATATCGATCGTTCCCTGGCCTCGATTTTAAGCGTCAATACCATCGCCAATACCGTGGGGGCAGTCGGGGTCGGGGCTCAGGCTCAGATCGTTTGGGGCGATGCCTATGTGGCCATGATCTCAGGGATTTTGACGTTGGCGATTCTATTTATGGCAGAGATCATCCCCAAAACACTGGGGGCGACTCACTGGCGCCGGTTGGCACCGGTGATGGCCATGATTCTGCCGGTATTGATTCTTTTAACTCTGCCCCTGGTCTTTCTGGCCAAGAAGCTGATGGACTTGCTCTCTCCCCATGAGGCGCCTCCTCAGCTCAGCCGAGAGGAGATGACGGCGATGACCGAGCTCGGCTACCAGGAAGGCATCGTGGAGCGCGGCGAGTCCCGTCTGCTTCGAAATGTGCTTCGATTCCAGGACCTACGGGTCAACGATATCATGACCCCTCGAACCGTCATTCACGCCGCCGAAGAGAGCATGACGGTGCGAGAATTCTTTGACGAACATCCCAATCCCGTATTCTCGCGGATTCCGATCTTTCGGGAGAACACCGATGATATGACGGGCTACGTCCTCAAAAGTGATCTTCTTTTGGAGATGGCAAAAGATCGGTTCTCTACCCAGCTAAAAGAGCACGCCCGAGAGATTATCTTCGTGCCCGAATATCAATCGGTGCGCGAGCTCTTTGAGACTCTTGTGGCCCAACAGCAGCATATCGCTCTGGTGGTCGACGAATACGGTGGAATCGCCGGAGTTGTGACCATGGAGGATGTCGTGGAGACCCTGTTGGGCCTCGAGATCGTCGACGAATCGGACGTGGAACAGGATATGCGCCAGCTCGCCAGAAAACAGTGGCTTCAGCGAGCCAAGCGCATGGGAATTGCCCCGGAGGACTTCGATCCCCCGGCGGGGCTCGGAACCGAGGATTCCACACCCTTTGCAGTGGATAAGCGACTGCCGGAGAACTCCTCCGGATCTGATGCCTCCGATGCCGCCGCAGAGCTATCCAGAGAGAATGAGTTGGATAACGGTAGCCCTGACAATAGCGACTCCGACAAAGACTAAGACCCGGCCTCGTCGAATACGAAAGGAGCACGGACGTCCCCTGGATCGAAAAAGCCCCTTTCTCGCAAACACGAGAAAGGGGCTTTTTTCGTCGGTCAACGCTTCTCAAGAATCAGAAGGTATAGCCCGCAGTGACCATGGTGAACATTCCACCACCGGCTCCGCCAAGGAAGTCCGGCCCGTTGAGGATAAAGCCGGTCTGAAAGGCTCCATCCAACGTGAAGTTGTCGACCTGAATGCCTACACCCGCTCGCCAGCCGAAGTTGCTGTCTCGGCTGGAATCGACTGTGGTGTCGCGCACCGCATCGTCGATCCCTTCGATGTCTTGCTCTTCAGTTTCGGTATCGATCTGGAAATTATATTGCATCCCACTTCGGAAGTAGAGCCACTCCAGAAGTTGAATATCAGCGGCAATATGAACACCGGGGACGATGAAACTGGAATCGAAGGTCCGGTCGTCATCTTCGCTGGTGTCGGGATCTTCGGTAGTTCGCTGAAAACCGAGCACACCGTAACCGGCGATGGTGGTTACGCCGTCGATATCATAGGCCGGTCCCGCTCCCAGTGCCGCCAGAATAGCCGAGTTTCTCTCGGTGCGATCATCCTGATCGAGGTCGGGATCGCCGAAGAGTGTGCTAGAACCCGTGGAGAACGCTACATCAGCCAGAAAGCCCAGATCCACGGTTTCCGAGAGCGGAGAGAATCCCCGAAGGGTCAATCCGAGGAGGAAGTCCGAGCCGCTATTTAGATCGTCGTCTCCATCCACTACACTTCCGGTGGCAAATTGGAGGCGAAGCCCCGTATCAATTCGCATATCACCGAGCAGAGAATAACCCAGGTTGGCAGCCACAAAGGTCTGACTGTTGGAGTTGGTCTCCCCCTGAATACTTACATCGCGTTCTCCGCCATTTCCTAAGGAGAGACGGACGCCGGCCAGTCCGCCACCGAGGTCGAAAGCTCCGAAGAGGTCGATGATGGTGTGGGGAGCGTCGTAGTTATCGGTAAAGCCGCCGAGGGGATTGCTGATATTGCCAAGGTTCGGATGCCCAAGGTTGTAGGGATAGAAGTCCGGGTCCAGCAAATCACCGCGGAAGACCCCGATACCAAACGCCATGGAGTCGTCTCCGAGCAGCGCAAGTCCACTTCCGCTTCCGGTGACGCCACCGTAATCAAAGCGCACGTGGTTGGTATATTCCACGGCTACCTGCGGGAAGAGATAGACGTCGTTGGTGTCCAGGATCAGGCGATTTTGCGCCAGGCTGGCTCGCCGAGCAGCGTCGGCTTCGGGAATGGCAGTTGCCATAAACGCGCCGACTGCGGCGGTGGCGAGGGCCAATTGGCCAACTCGTTGTAGCGATACATTCATCTTCATCATTACAGCTCCTTTCAATACATTTAGGGAATCAATGCCCGGTTTCTCGTTCATCATTTGATTGTTCGAGAGCCGCGCGGTTCAGTCATACAGATACGTCGCAATTGTCCATCCAGGATTTCGACGACCGTGGAGCCTCCCCTGGGCTACATCCACGCTCATCCATTAGTGTGATGGATGCGGGCGCCATCCTGCATTTCTCAAAGCCGCGGTGCAAGCCTTTTCTTGTGGAAGAATGTACTCGAAGGCGCAATAGTGGCTGGGAGAAACTTTCTTCGGTGGCTTTGGACGAGAAGGAGCGATGGATTATTCAACGATTGGTTTGATTTCCGATACCCACGGGTATCTCGATCCAGAATTGGTCGAGATATTTGAAGGGGTGGACCACATCATTCACGCCGGCGATATCGGCAGCGATGAGGTGCTGGAGGAGTTGAGAGAGGTTGCACCCGTGACGGCCGTGCGGGGAAATATCGACGGGGGAGAGCTGCGGTTTTTGCCTCTGGAGGCGATGTTGGAGGTCAACGGTGTGCGCATCGCCTCGCTTCATATCGCCGGTTCGCCAAAGCGACCTCGAAAAGCAGCTCGGGAGTTATTGGCCCGAGAGAGACCGGACATCCTGGTCGTAGGCCACAGCCATATCTTTGTGGTGGGCCGTGTTCAGGGAGCGCTGTGGGTCAACCCCGGCGCCGCCGGCCGTCAGGGGTTTCATCACGAGCGAACCGCAGCCCGACTACACATATCGCCATCGGGTGAGGTGAAAATGGATCGCATCGTCCTCGGTCCCCGGAGCACTCTCGGGTAGAGTTAGGTGAGTTGAAGTTTACGTAGCTGGGAGCGTATAGGACATGAAGCGCATCAAATTACATTGGTGGATTCTCTTTGGGATGATCGCCGG
>SKNI01000456.1 GCA_007120615.1 Myxococcales bacterium
CAGAAGGCGATCCCGAAAGATGCCGGCGTTATTGACCAGGCCGTTGACTGTCCCGAAGGCGTCGGCCGCTTTGGCCACCGCTTCCTTGACGTCGTCTTCATCGGCCACGCTCCCGGCGTAAAACTCAAGAGAGTCGCCGAGCTCTTTTTTGAGGCTCTCCAGACCGTCTTTATCGACGTCAAAGGCCAATACATTGGAGCCTGCCTGAACAAATTGTGTTGCGAAACAACGCCCCAGGCCGCTTGCGGCGCCGGTGACGATTACGTTGGCTGTCTTCAGATCCATCATTTACTCCTGATTGAGTGGTTCGTGGTAGATTAACTGTTTCGGTACTATAGACTATCTGGAGCGCGGACGTCCCCGTCCGCTTACGAAAAAAAGCGCTTTTTCTTTTACGCCGACGGGGACGTCTGCGCTCCATCTTCAGCATCGGGCGACTCGTTGGCCTTCGCCTTCTTCGCCTTCTTGGAAGACTTGCTCTTCTTCTTGGCCTTCGGCTTCTCTTCCACCTGCAACCGATCGGCAAAGAATTTGGTGATCTTCGGATAGAGCTCACGCTGAGCCCGACTTCCCACCACCGCGCCCACATGCCCGCCGGGAACAACGACCATCTCTTTGTCCTTGCTACCCACGGCGTCGTGGAGCCCACGGGCTGCTTCTTCGGGGCAGATATGATCGCGAGACGCAGCGATGGTCATCACAGGGATCTCGATCTCCGAGAGGTCCACGCGCCGGGCGCCTACATAATGCTTGCCCTGAACGAGGAGATTCTTCTGATAGAGATCCTCGATATAGGTTTTATAGGCTGCCGCCGGAAAGGAGACGTTGTCGTTCGCCCAGGTGTCCAGCGCCCGAAAGGAGTCCAGAAATCCAGGCTTAAACACCCGGTCCGCCAATGTGACCCATTTGGAAACCTGACCGGTGGGCCGAAGCGCCACAAAGCCGCTCTGCATCTGATCGGGGCTGACATTTCCGGCGTCGGCAATGGCCTCCACATCAAACCACCGGGGATCGGTCATCACGCCCAGGGTGCCGGCGTGCTCAAAGTCGACCGGGCCGGCCAGGTTGATCATGGCCGCCATCGCCTCCGGGTAGAGCGCGGCGTAAATGCTCGTGAGCGTGCCACCCATGCAATAGCCGAGGGCGCCCACTTCGGATTGGCCGCTGAACCGTTTGACCTTTCGAAGCGCTCGTCCCAGTCGCCCCAGAACGTCCTCCCAGGTCAGATATCGATCCTCGTCCTCGGGCTGGCCCCAGTCCAGGCAATACGTGTCCAAACCCGCATCAACACAGGCCGAGACGAGGCTCGCCCCCTCCCTCAAATCCAGCACGTACCACCGGTTGATAAGAGATGGGATCAAAAGAACCGCCGGGCGGTTGTCGTCGGGGACTCCCTCCGGTCGAAAGCGAAAAAGCTGGGCCGATCCGTCGGTGTGGATGATATCGCGGGCAGTGGGCTTCACATAAACCTCGTATGTTGACCGGAGCGCGGACGTCCTCGTCCGCATCAGAAAAAAAAGCGCTCTTTCTTGTATGCGGACGGGGACGTCCGCGCTCCGAGTTATAATCGTAGCCGGAGCGCGGATATCCTAGAGATATCTGACCTCCGACTTCTGACTTCCGACTTCCGTTACCGGGACATCAAAGAGAATGCCTTTCGAGTATTCTCCATAAATTGCCGACGCATCTCGCGCTGCATCTCCAGAGAATAGTCCACGCTGGACTTCATCAGCCGTGCCATCTCGTCGACCACATGCTCGGCCTGATCAGCGCTTCGCTTCTCCCATTTCTCCCACTCCTCTCCCACCGCTTCGAAGCGCGCCTGCTGCTGCTCGGCGGCGTCGGCGAAGAAATTTTCTACGGTGCTGCCAGTCTCTTCGGTCTTCTTTTTCTTGCTCATCGGTTCTCTCCTCGGTGAAATGAAAATACTATGTTGCGGCGCAACATTGCGCTCTGGAGATAACCTAGATTCGTGCTACCGAGCTGTCAAGAGGTTTTTGTTGCAGCGCAACATCTACTCTTTCACTCCCCGGACATCTCATCGAGACGCTGGGTGAGTCGGCCGATCTCCTCGCGAAGAGACGCTAGATCGGCCTTCTCTTCAGACTCCTCCGCCGGCTCGGGATCGGGCTGAGACTCAGGTCGGGGTTTAGCAGCGGGCTGCGGAGCCGGAGCCTCGGACTTCGACCGCCAGGGGGCCCGCTCCGCAAAAAACTGCGCCAGGGCCTGCCCGGGAGCGCTGAACGGAAACCCGCCTGCTCCGCCCCCACCACCGCCTCCGAAGAATTGGTAAGGGTTGATCCCCTGGAATCCCTGCCGGGCCTGAAGATAGGTCTGCAGCGCCCAGCTCATATATAAGCTCATAAACTCCGACAGGGCGTCATCGCCCATTCGAATCATCTGGGTCAAAAGGGGCACGGGGAGCATCTTTGCTGCGCCGCGAGATTCCACCACGATCTGGGCCAGCGTAGCCTGGGTCAGATCATGGCCCTCTTTGGTGTCGATGACCTTGACGTCGTGGCCCTCTCGGATAAGCTCCGCAAGCTCTTCCAGCGTTATATACTGGCTCTGGTCGGTGTCGTAGAGACGGCGATTGGTATATTTTTTGATGATCTTCATGGAGGTGCCCGGTGCACAGGGATTGTTGCAATGCGAGAATATAGGGACCGCAGGCAAACCACGCAAGCCCCATCAACAAATATATCCCTTGACCTCCCCTACAACGGTCGTTAGAGTTACGCCGAATGTTGCAACGCACAAAAACTTCTTGGTCCACCGAGATAGCTATGTCCATTAAATCCCTCTTTTTGATCCTGGTTTCGATATCGGTTCTGGCGGCATGCGCTTCCACCGACGATCGCGATCTCTCTCCCTATGAGTCCGACGCCGGAGTGGACACCGGAATCGACGCAGAAGGCGACGTGGAAGCAGAAGATGCCAACGGCGACATCGATGACGCCGGGGATTTGGACGACGCCGGTCCCGATGCAAGCGATGAAGATGCAGATGAACCGGTGGGCCCCTGCCGCTTCGGAGCAGACGATCAGATCGAAGCCGACCAGGTGCCCATGGAGCCCGGGCTCTCCGCCAATTTTCAGATGGCATTAGACGTCACCCTGGATACGGCCGGAGAGGTCATCGACGGCACCAGGACCTGGGATCTGAGCGAGGACTTTGACGGCGACGAGGTTCGAGAAGTGATGACCTTAGACCCCGCCGAGGAGTGGTTTGGAGATGATTTTCCCGACGCCACCTACGCCGTGGGATTGTCGGCGGACTCCGATCTGCTGGGCGTCTTTCAGGCCACCGACGAGTCGCTGCTTCTTGTGGGCGTGGTCTCCCCGGAGGATACGGGCGCCTTCTCCCGGACCCGGCTGACCTATGATCCGCCGGTGGAGATCTTGCAATTCCCCCTTCACCAATACGACAACTGGTCCACGGAGAGCCTCATCAGCGGCACCGCCCAGGGCGTAGCCTCCGCCTACCGCGAGACCTATACCACAGAGGTCGACCGCCGCGGGGAGATGATCACCCCCTACGGCGTCTTCGACGTGTTGCGGGTGCGTACGACGATGGAGCGGACCTCCGGAGGCTTTCCCCTGGCCGACTCTCGAACCTTCGCTTTTGTGAGTCCCTGCTTCGGAACGGTGGCCACCATCGTCAGCGAAGACGGCGAATCCCAGGTCGACTTTGACCAGGCCTCCGAAGTCCGGAGGCTCGCTCCATGAGACTCTTTCTGATCTCAATTCTGGTCTTGTGCACCGGCTGTCTGAGCTTTCATCAGGGATCCTTTCCCGATGAGCCCGACGACCTCTTTATGCAGGTCTCCGACACCCGGGTTCGTTATGTGGATGTCGGCGAGGGGCCGGCGGTGGTGTTATTGCACGGGTTTGCCGCTTCGCTGAATACCTGGGACGACGTGATCCCGGAGCTGGCCAAAAACCACCGCGTTCTGGCCCTCGATCTGCGTGGATTCGGCTACACCGACCGCCCCGAAACGGCCGATTATTCCCCGCAGGCTCAGGCCGATCTGGTCTTTCAGGTTATGAACGAGCGGGGCATCGACCAGGTCAGCATTGTGGCTCATTCCTGGGGCTCTTCGGTGGCTCTGGCCATGGCGCTAGAAGATCCGGTGCGAATTCGACGCCTGGCCCTCTACGACGCCTGGGTCTACGAGGAGCAACTGCCCACCTTCTTTTTGTGGTCTCGGGCCTCCGGGATCGGCGAAGCCCTCTTTTCACTCTTTTATAAGGAGCGCCCCGGCGACAAGATCGAGCTGGCCTTCTACGATAGAAACTACGTCACCCAGGCCCTCGTCGACGAGACCCGCGAGGCACTTCACAGACCGGGCGCCGTCGCCGCAGCCTTAAAAGCGGTGCGCGGACAGCGCTTTGAAGAGGTCGAAGATCAATACTCCACCATCGCTCACCCCACCCTGATTATGTGGGGCCGAGAAGACGGAGTGACCCGGCTCTCCGCCGGAGAGCGTCTGGCCCGGGATCTGCCCAACGCAGAACTGGTGGTCTTTGCCCAATGCGGCCACTTTCCCATGATCGAGGCCAGGGAAGCATCGAATCGAAGGCTTGTGGACTTTCTGGCTCCCGACCTGGAGACCGAAAACCAGCGGGCTGATTCGGGAGGCCGCCCATGAGCAGACTCCTCAAACACGCCGGCGCCGCACTCTGTGTGGCCCTTATCAGCTCAACGTTTAGCCCCGCCGAAGCCCACGGCCAGGATCGAAGTTTCAGCGAGGTGGGCTACGAACTGGAGAATCGCCCGGACTCGGTCTTTGACTTCAGCGGCTATTTTCGAACCCGCGGGGAGTTGCTCCACAATCTGGATCTAAACCGAGGGCTCACCCCCTCAGGACAACCCTTATTTCCCACGCCCTTGAGCGGTGGAAATACATTTCAGAACGCCGATATGCGACTTCGCACAGATCTGGCCGCCCATTCTCCGGTGGGCGCCGCGGCCGTGAAGATGCGGGTCGACGTCATCGACAATCTGGCCCTGGGAAGCACACCCGAGGGCCCCCCGCAGACGACTCTGACCCAGGCGCCGATTCAGACCATGAATATCCGCCGGGTCTACGCCGAGGCTCTGACTCCGGTCGGGTTTTTATCGGTGGGCCGCATGGGCAGCCACTGGGGCCTTGGGATGCTGACCCACGGCGGCGACGACCTGGACAGTGACTCCGGCGACGCCGCCGACCGCATCGCCTTTGTGACCCCTCTGGCCGGCCATATCTGGGCGCTGGCCTACGACAACTCCTTCGCCGGTCCCCAGACCCCGCGCCGCGACGGTCGCCGAACCCTCGACATCGACCCCACCGACGACGTCCGCGGGCTGACCTTCGCCGTGATGCGCTATCGAACCCCGTCGAGCATCGACCGCAGACGGGCCGCGGGAATGACCACCATCGACTACGGGGCCTATTTCTCGACCCGGTGGCAAGAAAACGACGTGCCCGCCCATTACGTGCCCACCGCCAGGCCGCCTCAGCTCGACTCCTCTCAGGTGGTCTTTCGGGGTCTCCGAGCCAACGCCGTCGACGGCTGGCTCCGGATGCACTTTCCCATCGCCCGGGTGGAATTGGAGCTCGCTGTATTGCAGGCCAATATCGCTCAGGCCTCGGTGGTTCCCGGCGTTCAATACCGAGAGCCTCTGGAGTCGTTGCAAATTGGTGGAGCTTTGGAGACCGAGATGCGCGGCCCCGAATGGCCCGTGAGCTTCGGGATAAACGCCGGGTTCGCCAGCGGAGATCCGGCCCCCGGATTTGGCGCCTTTCCCGGCCCCTACGACTCTCCGGCAGAGCCCGGCGACCTCGACGGTCCTCAGGCCAACCCGCCTTACGACAACCGGGTCGATAATTTCCGATTTCACCCCGATTACCACGTGGACCGAATCCTCTTTCGAGAGATCATCGGCACCATCACCGACGCCGCATATCTTCGCCCCCATATCACCTGGCACGTCGGCCAGTGGGGACCGGGTCTGCTGCGGGCAAGTCTTGCCGGAGTGGGCTCCACGGCGATGTACGCCGAGAGCACCCCCGGTGGTAAGCGACCGCTTGGAATCGAGCTCAACCCGACCCTGGAATACGAGAGCTACGGACATTTCTCGGTGGCTCTCAAACACGGCGTGCTCTTTCCGCTCTCCGGTCTGGATAATCCCGAAGAGGGTCTGATGGCCCGCCCCGCTCAGATGCTCCAATTACGACTGGCCATAGGCTTTTGACATGAACCGTACGCCCAAATTTTCGCTCTTCGCTGCGGCCATCTTCTCGTTGACCGCCTGCGTCGACAACCAGACGCCGCCCCCCGAGTTGGAGGCTTACCAGCCCGGCGAAACGCCCGTTCTGGACTGCGTCCCCGAGCTCAACGGCCGCATCGACGCCGACCAACTTCAGGCCTCCATCGGCACTCCCGTGGGCTACCGGATTTCGCCGGCCGGAGAAGAGCGGGCCGTCGACCTTCGAGGCCAGATGGACGGCGATGGGGTGCGGATCTGGGATTGGTCCACCGCCCACGCCACCGATCAACGCCTGGAGATCGAGGCCTCCGAGATCACCGGAAAGTGGTACGCCTCCGAGTTCCCAGGC
>SKNI01000560.1 GCA_007120615.1 Myxococcales bacterium
ATGATCACGCGGTGGGGAGCGCTACGCTCCACAGGTCCCTCGATCATTCGCTGGGCCATTCGCTCGATTCGACTCTGCTCCAGAGGTGGATTGTCGTAACCGCCGCCGTCGAAGTCGATAAAGACCGGATTACTAAAGGCCAGAGGACGACCGGAGCTGGAGACCACCGGGCGCATGGTCCGACCGTTCAGACCTCGCGCCAAAAAGACCACGTAGCTATCGGCTGAGATCTCCAGCGGGACCTCTACTACCTGGCGCAGTCGATGATGCTGGTAAGTGCCTTCGGCGACCAACTCGCGGTGTTCCTCGTCCCACTCGATGGGCACAGAAAACGTGGGATTGACGTGTTCCCGGACAGCCTCTCCGGGCTCTCCCTGCAGATCTTCGACGGGAACGTTCATGTAGACATCCAGGGTGTCCACGTCGACCCAGGGAGCGAGCTCCAGGGTGACGTGGGCCGTGACTTCGCCGTCGCTGCCGTCGATGAGACCGCCGAGTCCGGCCGTTTCACCGGATGCGTTCTGAAGCTCGACCCGCATCATGGGTCCGTTGGTTCCCACCAGGGCGCCCGATTTTATGCGGTCGATGAAATGGGCCAGGTTCATGGTCGCCGGCGTGTCCATTCCCTCGTCGACGACCACGAAGCTGCGGGGGCTTGCGCCGAGGCTTCCGTAGATCCCGTGGGTGTCAGAGACCGCTGTCCCCGTCGGTGAAAAGCCCCGTCCCACCATGGTCAGCCACCACCTAAATCCGCTCCAAAAATTGCTCATGCCAAAGCCGTTGGCCAGTTCGATGGCGTCGAAGTCATCGGTCCAGAGACCGGTGTCTCCGCTCTCGTCGACCTCTCCTTCGGGCATTCGGAGAAGGTCGCGGTCGGCAAAAGACTGGCCCGTCAACACATCGGCCTGCATCAGGCCGATATAGCCCATGGGAAAGTGAGGATGATTGAGCTGAATGACCTGCTCTCCCGGGTTCTCTCTGGTGATGTCGACGAGTTCTTGAAGCGTCAGGTGAGCGCCGCCGTCGCGACTCCAGTCGATGGCCCCGCCGCGCCTGGAATTCTCCACACTCTCCAGGGGAAAGGCGTTGATATGACCGATATTGGAGGTGGTGATTTCATTTCCCACAATGCTCGTGATGTGGTCCCCGGCCCCGAGGGCGTCGATGGTTGGTTGGAAGTCGCTGACCCCGTCGTGGTCGCTGCTGACCATGACGTCGAGACCGCCGGCCAGAAAGTCGAGCACCCGGGCGTGGTCGCTGGTGGAGGAGTCCGGCGAGGCCATGGCGTGGATGTGGAAGTCGGCGCTTAAGAGGCCTGTGGTGTCGATGACTTCGGCGATCTCTGTGTCCAACTCCACCTGATCGCCGGCGGTGACCGAGATCAATTCTCCGCCGGTGTCGGTGGCATCCTGTGGCCAGGTAGTCCAGGTCATGCCTCGGTTTACGCTGATGCGATAGTCGCCTGTGGGAAGTCTAAGTGTGGTGTCGCCGTCGAGTCCGACCTCCACGATTTCCAGCCAACCCTGGGGCGGTGAAAATCGGGAGTCCAGCTCTCGACTGGTGGGTCGCTCCGGCCCACATCCGCCCTCGCAGGCCACCACGACCCTGGCCGGCACCGGTTCTCCCTGGGGAGTCCGGACCCGAATTTCGACCTCCGCGGGTGCTTCGACAACGAGGTCGTCGAGCTCCTGGTCGGAGCCACTAATTTCAACGTCGACCGACGTGAAGAGACTGCCGTCGCGGGCTCGAATCTCCCACTCTCCCTGGGGAACCCGCATCGAAAACCGGCCATCTTCGTCGGTCCAACTCATCGTAAATGACCGGTCGCCGTCGAGAAGAGGAGTCACCATCACGCCCTCCATCGGCTGTCCGTCGTGGTCGACGACCTGCCCCGAAACGGTGCTGGTCTCCACGCTGAGGTCCCCAAAAATCGTATCGCTAGCCGTGCTGATCGAGCCGTCGGACGGGTAGAGTCGATAGCCCACGGTTTCGACCTCTTCGGGCTCCAGTCCGATATAGCCGTTCATCGTCTCCATCTGAGATTCCGTGGCCAGGAGCAGCTCCAGAAGATTGGTCGCTCCATGAAGTACGGCGACCACTCCGCTGACCGCAAGCATCCCGCCGCCCATGGGGAGTCTGCCCTCGAGATGATCCACAGGGTCCGGCACAAATGCATAGCCCGCGTGCCGCGACGCGTAGGCCACAAAACTAACCGGCGAGGCCGTCAGATTATCGCCCGACAGAGAGTCATAGCCCCAGCCTCGGCGACCGCTTAAGGGGTTAAAAAAGCTCCCCGTGGAACCGGATAAGACCAGATGAGCCGCGACGAAATACTCTTTTTCGTCGCCGTCATTTCGAAACGCCGTGAGCACCCGCATCGACTTGCTATCGGGGGTGAGCACATAATAGACGGTCACCGTCAGAGGCGGCGCGCGCTCGGGGTCGAGCTGCACCGAGTCATATAAACCGGGAGCCAGATCGGTGATCATATTTCGCACGTTTAAGAAATCCAGGGTTCCAATCCGGCCGGTCACCGCGACGACGGCCCGCCCCTGGGAGCCATCCTCCAGAATCTCGGCGTACTCCGGACGCATCGTCTGGCCGACGTTGATCAACAAGCACACCTCTCCGAGCACGCTTTCGGTGCCGGTGCCCTCCATTATGGCTTCGGTCTCGATGGGATTGCCGTCCCACGAACAGGGACCGACGGCGCGCTCTCCCAGGCCCACCAGATAGCGACCGTGGTCGTTCTCCAGCAGCCAATCCCCCATCATTCCCTGAGCGACTTCGCCGTCGATGAGATCTGCTTCGCTGTCGACCTGAACGGCCCGCAAAAACCCTTCTCCCGGGGCGTCGAACTCCTGGTCGAAATCCAACTCCACTCGCTCTAGAGCGGGATCGCTATCGCCGTCGCCGATGTCTCCATCGCTGTCACCAGGATCAACATCAGTGTCCTCTTGATCGGCGACGTCGTCGACTTGTTCCCCGGCGTCGACCTCTAGTTCGGGGTCGTCGGAGCAGGCTACAAGGCCTCCCAAAATCAGCACTACAAGCAGGGCAAATACAATTAGGAGTTCTCTTTTCATGGGCATCTTCATCCAGGCTGGCAGGTCGTCGAAGTAACCTCTATTTGTTAGCACTCCAGATATTACCAGAAGAGCTCCCAGGTTCTCCACTCGTCGAAGCTATCCCCTTCGGCAACGCCGCCGTTCAGAAGCAAGTTGCCGCATAATTCATCGTAGCCGAGGGCCGCGCCCTGCATCGAGGCCGGAGAATCATCGGAGTCCGCCGAACGAGTTTCGATCTTCTCCCAGCTCTCTCCGTCCCAGGACCAGAACTGAGCTTCGTCGTCCTCGGAGCGAAGTGCGACGACCCGCTGCGACGAGATCAGATTCACCAATTGCAGATGCTCCGAGGGCCCGGGACCGCCATCTTCATCGGCGACCATCTCCCACTCTTCGTCTTTCCAGGTCCAGGTCTCTCCCAGGAGATTTTCATCGGCGTCCACTCCGCCCAGAAGCAATACAACCTCTCGATCGCTGTCCCAGACCATGGAATGGCCGCTGCGCGCCGACGGCAGCTCATCAGACTCGAGCTCTTCCCAGCCCTCACCATCGAAGGTCCATAGATCCTGAAGTAGCTCTCCGTCCTCGTCTTTGCCACCGAAGAGAATGACCGCTGCGCGCTCTTCATCGTAGGCCATAGCGTGTCCGCTTCGGAGAGGCGGCGAGGGGGCGAGGTCCTCAAACTCCGACCACTTTTCACCGTCCCATTGCCAGGTCGACTCCTCGGCGAAGAGGATACTCACCTCTCGCTCTCGGTCGTAGACCATCGCGAAGTCGCCTGTATGCTCCGGTGCGTCTTCGGCATCGGCGGCTTTGGTCCATCGGCCGTGCTCTCTGACCCAGGTATCGCCACTCTCCCCGGGGCCGAGATCATCCTGCACCTCTCCGCCAAAGAGAACGGACTGATGGCGAGCTTCGTCGTAGACGATCGTCTGTCCGACCCGCGGCGTGGGGGACCCTGATTTTCTGGCGAGGGACTTCCACTTCGTTTCGTCATAGCTGCTGTTGTGGTCACTGACTTCGATGGAGTCGTCGTCGATGCGCTCCCAATAGAGACCGCCCCATTTCCAGATCTGATCTGCAGCCTTCATGAGGACCACCTCTCGGTCCGAGTCGTATCCCATCAGCGACGGCGCCCCGGGAGGTCCATCGCTGCTCATATGTCTCCAGGCCGAGCCATTCCACACCCATGTGTCGCGCATCAAGACCTGCCCCGCACCACCCTCATTGGAGACCCCGCCGTGAAGCACGAGGTTCTCCCGAGTCTCGTCGTACGCCACCTTCGCCTCTTCTCGAGGGGCCGGTCTGAGCACCATGCCATTTCGTTGCGTCCAGATCTGACCGTCCCAGCTCCACACGTCACCGTTTGAGACCGACTCGTACATGGGCTTCGGCACCGGAGTGCGGGTAGTCTCCAACTGGTCTCGACCGCTTATCGCGAGGATCTCACCGGTGGTCGGGAAATACGTCAGCGTGTGGCTGCTGCGGGGAGTAGGCCCGCGCCATTCATCGGCGACTCTAATCCAGCGCTGTCCGTCGAACTCCCAGCTATCACCCAGGCGGGGGCCATTCCATCGCTCCCGACCTCCGTGGACCACCACCACCTCCCGGCTCGAGTCATAGGTCATCGCGTGGTCCTCACGGGCCGTCGGCCGAGGTCCGGAGACCGCTACCTCCGACCATTGATCTCCAGAAAGCGCCCAGAGATCATCGTAGACCCCTGCGTCGTTTCTGCCGCCAAATAGCACCACCTGGTCACCGGCAGAATCATAGGCCAATTGATGCGCCTCTCGCGGACCGGGTCCCGAGAGTCCTTCCTCCAACGGGCTCCACCGGTCGTCTTTCAAAACCCAGACGTCCGGCAGGGAGCCGTCTCGATTTCGTCCCCCCACCAGCACCACCCGTTGTTTTTGTCGGTCGTAGCTCATGGCGTGAAGAAACCTCGGCGCCGGTCGACCTGAATTACTCTCTATCTCGGTCCAGCTCTCTCCGTCCCAGGCCCATGTATCACCCAATAATCCTTCCTGGTCATTCCAACCGCCGAAGAGGATCACCCGCTGATTTGCTTCGTCATAGGCCATAGCGTGTTTGACCCGCGCTACCGGCCCGACCGCAGCCGATTTCCGGTGCTTCCAGCGGTATCCGTCAAAGGTCCACAGCTCGTTTGACAGGGATGTACGAAACCCCTCTATCTCTCGCCCCCCAAATAGGACCAATTCATCGCGACCGGAATCGTATATTGCTGCGTGACCCTGGGTCTTTTCGGGAAATCCCTCCGACATATGCCACTGCGGTCCTTCGGAAGCCTCTGCTTCGGGTGCACTACAATAGCGCAGCCCGTCGGGGACTTCGTCCTCTTCTTTCTTGTCTTCCTGAACAGGTTCTGCGGCTATGGCAACTCCCGAGACGGCCGTCAACGCAAAGGCCATGGAGAAGAGCAGAGCGATTTTATTCACGACTATCTCCTATTGCCACCGCAAGACGGGACCCTGAAAACCTGCAAAAAACCTAACGCACTGACCAGATCGGCGCAAACTGACCTTTCTCGAGTATGCCAGCAACCCACCTCTTTCCAGTACGCCAGCCCATAAATGTGTAAATCCTCAAATAGAACGGCGTTGCAGGCTCGCGACTCCTTTCTATTTGTACAGTTACACAATTGTGGGTCGGCTTATTGATCAGTGCTCGGTAATGGGCAGGTTTGCGGATCATGAAGTGTGGCTTGTTCCCCCTTGAAAGGTTACGCTAAACTGACGTGACATCGCTCAGCCGAACTCCAAGGGATAACCGCAATGAAAAGATTCGCAAAAGTCGCCTTCGCTGTCTCGCTGCTTCTCGTCGGATGCATGGGAAGTCAACATACCGAGCCGGACGGTCCTGCTACCAGCCCTGCCAACGAAGAATCGGCGCTGACCGAAGAGCCGCAGACTCTGGAGAGTCCCGACGAACCGGAGACGCTCGACGAGCCGGAGACACACGACGAACCAGTACTCGCCGAAGACGATGACGACGCCAGATACGACGAGCCCTTCGACCGAAACCCGGACGACATTCAATACGACAGCTCCGAGGTCTACAGCCGGGTTTGCGTGACCTGTCACGGTAAAAAAGGCGACGGTAGGGGTCTGGAGATCGAACTCTTTAGCTTCGGAAGTCCCGAAGAAGAGTGGTCCAACGGTCCCACGGTCGACGGAATCCTTTTGACCCTTGAAGACGGAGTTCACGACTCTTCGATGCGGGCTTTCCCGGATCTCAGCGACGCCGACCGCATCGCCCTGGCCGAATATATTCTAGAATTGCGAGCTGCGCTTCAGGACTAATTCTTGTCGTATGGGAAGGCCGGACTAGTACATGGACGCAGTGAAGATGATTAGTTGAGGTCGAGGACTGGGTGACGAGGTCAAAGTCGTCGAAACGAGGCGATGCCGTAGCATCGTCGAGTGCAGACGGCGATGAGATCGTCACTCAGGACCGGCGTCAACTAATCAGAATTATTGCGTCGGTGTACTAAACCAGATTTACTTTCGAAACCTTA
>SKNI01000667.1 GCA_007120615.1 Myxococcales bacterium
GTCCATCTCACCGTGAGTGCAGTGGAGGCGTCGGTAAATTTTGAGAGGATCGGCGGAATTGGCTCCTACTTCCAGGGATTCGTCAGTGGGCATAAAGTCGCAGACTTCCAGCTGGTTTTGACCGTCTCGAAAGATGGTCTTCAAGACGTTGGTTGCCTCCACATAATGCTGTTTGCTCTCGCTATATTGAGTGGGTTGAACCAGAAAAAAGCCTCCATTCTCGGCGCCCAGAAGCGCGGCAAAGATCGACGGGCTCTGAAGGCCGGGAAGACAGCACCAGTCAATGCTTCCGTCGAGGCGAACCAGCGCGACAGATGCCAGGTTTCCAATGATTCCGTAGTCCTCAATGGGGCGATAGGGGGGAGTGCGCTGTGGTGATCGGTTCATGGAGTTCCAGAGCATTGGTTCAGAGAGTAGGGAGCACTTCTTCGGCGAAGGCTGAGATGAATTCCCGCTGATTTGGACCGACGTTATGAAGAAAGAGGGCGTCAAATCCCAGCTCTTCGTAGTCTCGAAGCCACTGGGCATGTTGGGATAATGAGGAAGAGATCAACACGTGGTCTTTGAGGTCATCGGGCTCGACGAATTCGGCGGCGGCCTCGAAATGATCGGGGGTGGGCAATTCACTCAGCACGGAACTGTCGAAGATATTGGTACCCCACTGCTTATGCGCGCTGGTCAGGGCTCGGTTGTCGGTTCGGGCATAGGAGAGTTGTATCTGTAGATAGAGGGGTTTTTGGGCGCCGCCGTTTTCCCGAAATGCATCCACCACCTCTTTGAGTTCGCCGGGGGGCCGGGCGATGGTGATCAGGCCGTCGGCCCAGGATGCGGCCCACCGGGCGGTGGCGGGAGTGATGGCGGCGGCGAAGGCCGAAGGTTTTTCGTCGGGGAGGGTAAAGAGCGTGGCCTCAACGACGTCGACGCTTCCATGATGGGTGACGGTATCGCCGTTCCAGAGGGCGCGAATGATATCGACGCACTCTCGCAGGCGGGAGTTTCGTTCGTTCTTGGAAGGCCAGGGTTCGCCTGTGATCGACTCGTTTAATGCCTGGCCGCTACCGAAAGCCGGCCAGATTCGGCCGGGAAATAGCTCGGCCAGTGTGGCAACCGCCTGGGCGACGATGGCCGGGTGGTAGCGATAGCCGGGGGCGCAGACCAGTCCCATGGGAAGGTTCGTGGCCTGTAATGCGGCGCCCAGCCAGGCCCAGGAGAATCCGCTCTGCCCCTGGGTGTGATTCCAGGGATGGAAGTGATCGGAGCACATCGCGGCTTCAAATCCGGCCTGTTCGGCGTGCTGCACGCATTCCAGAAGATGACTGGGGGCAAATTGTTCGTGAGAAGCGTGGTAGCCGATGGTGGTCATGACTTAGCTCCTGCAGGAAACGGTGGGAGCCTTTCAGCGAGGTCGCGGGGCATAGCCCGGCCCGCCTTCGGCAGACCAGAAGAAGTTCTCGAGTTCCCGAAGGATTCGCCGGTCGTTTTCTGATATCTCCCCGCCGGCCTGGATGACCATCTCCGAGAGAAAGAGGGCGTAGTCGGACTGCTCCAATAATTGCTCGTCTTCGGTATTGGAGAGGTCGGCTGTAAGGGGTTTGAGAGCGTCCTGGAGGGCATCGTTGAGGAGGTCGATGGATCGAGGATCGTCGTAGTAGCTGAGGATGAAGGGGGCGGTGGGGTTTTCCGGGCCCGCCTGGTCCATGGCCTTTTTTAGCTGGGCGAAGATTCGCTCGTCGTGGATGCGCTGTTGGACCAGAATGTCGATGGCTCGAAGGAGTCGGTTTGGTTCCATTTCGTCGAGAGCCTCGATCAGCTTCTCGACACCCGCCGTGGTATGCGTCAAGACCTCGATCATGGTGTCGATGGTGCCTTCTTTGTCGTCATCGGTCTCCTTGAGGACGGTCAAGAAGACATCGGTCGCCTCGTCTACGGGCCATCGGGAGAGAATGCGGGCGGCGTGCAGCGGTGCGTAGCTGTACGAGTTGCTCAATTCTTGATGCCGAAGAATCACCTGTATCAGAAATTCATCGATGCCGATGTCTTCCTGAAAAGCCTCTTCCAGGACCTCCGTGGTGAGAGGGGGAAGGGAGTCCTCGGTGAGGACCAGATCTTCGAGAGCCCGGCAGAGATCGCGGCGGAATTCTCGGTCGACGGCGCTGAGAAGAGATTCCACATCTTCGATAAGCCCTCCGAGCATCTCAGCGGCCTGAGCGTCGAAGTGGACCGGTTCTCTTTCGATAGTATTCTCCAGAATCTGTATCCGGGCATCGGGAGATGCGCGGGGATGGGGGGCGAAGTCATCGGGGTCGAAGTCTTTCATGGTGGCGTCGACGTTCTCGGAGCGGTGATCGTTGAGAAATTGCTGGTAGCTCTGACTGCCGCCGAAATCCTCGGGAGGGCAAGCCCCGCCGCCATCGATCAGTCGAGGGTAGGGGGTTTGAGGGCGGGCGACGAAGAAGTCCTCCAACCAGATGTGGTGTCGCCAGTGATCGGTGAGATCGTAGATATATTCGAGGTATCGGCCCCGGTGACCGAAGACTTTTTTTAAGGAGTAGCAATCGGCATCGAGTTCTTTTCCAACGCTCCACTCGTGGACGATGGGGCGTTCAACATAAGAAAACTCGCCGCGATAAAAGAAATATCGGTGGCGATTCTCCCAGCCCATGGCCCACTGAATGATACCGTGGAGTGAACTCAACGAGAGGGTGGCCTGCACGTCTACCAGGCGCCAGATCGGGGGATCGATGCCTTCGATGACGATCAGAAGTCGATAAATTGTATTTGGTGACGTGGGGGTATAGACCATAGAAGAGAGCCGGCGGTTCAGAGGCAGGTTTGAATAAAGAAGTAATAAGCACAGTCCATGGAGTGCAAAACCGGTCCGTGATATGAAATACGGAGGCCCTGATCCCACCGAACGTGAAATGAAAAGAAGAGATGGTGAAGATGAATCGAATCTATCAAATGGCGTTGGCTACTCTGCTGATATTCTGTGTGATGGTGGCCGGCGGTGAGAGTCAGGCGTCTGAGCCTTATCCTTCGGTTCGCGGTCCGTTAACCGCGGAGGTGGACAGCGAGGGAGACGTGGCGTTTGTGGTGAGCGTGGAGGATTATTTTCGCCTTCCGCCGGTGCCGGGAGCCCGGGAGACGGGGCGCGATTGGGTGACCTATTTTCGAGACGGGCTGGGGGTGGAGAGAGTCTATGACCTGATCGACCAGGAGGTCACCCAGGAGACGATGCGGCGATTTGCCAGGCAGGCGGCCGATGACGTGGAGGAGGGGGCCACGTTGTGGTTTGTTTTTGTGGGTCACGGCGCGCCGTCGGCCGATGGAAATGACGGGCTTCTGGTGGGTGTCGACGCGCAGCAGAATCTGGACAGTCTGATGGCGCGAAGTATTGCTCAGCGGGATTTAATGAAGATTTTGGAAGGTGGTTCCCAGGGGCAAACCGTGGCGTTTGTAGACGCCTGTTTTAGCGGTCGCGACAGCGACGGAGATGCGATCGTCCCCGGATTGCAGCCAGTACTTCCTATGGCTCACCAGCCGGAGATGGGTTCCAGTTCGGTGATCCTCTCGGCGGCTGGTTCCGACGAGTTTGCCGGACCTCTCCCCGGGGCGGGGCGTCCGGCGTTTAGCTATTGGATGTTGGGGGCTCTGCGAGGATGGGCAGCAGAAGACGGTGAAGTCACGGCGGCGGGAGCCCTCGACTTTACGCGCGAGAAGCTGCGCAGCGTTCCCGGAATGGTACAGACCCCGGCCGGGTTCGGAGATCTCGATCTGGTGCTGGTGCGAGGAGTGCAGGAAGAAGATCCACTGCCCGGGTGGGACGGGCGCAGTCCCGTAGTGGATGTCCTGGGAGCGATGGATGATGGTGATGATGGCAGTCTCGCAGCCCTGGTAGGGACAGCAATTCCAGAAGAAAAAGAAGAGAGCCGGCGGGTTGGACCGCTTCAATTGAGCCATCATTCTCGGGAATGGCGGCTGGCCAATCGGGACGCTGGCACAGCGGTGATGGGCGCCGAGATCTACCGCTGGCTGGGGGAAGAGGAGTTGGCCAGACAATACGAAGACAACGACAACGCTCGGCTGAGGGGCGCCAGAAATGGTCGGATTATGTCGCTGAGCGGCTGGGCGTCGATGGCGGCGGGAGCCGGTCTATTTGCGACGGCTCGCTACGGTTCCATCGACGCCGATGATCCTGCCGTGACCCATTGTCAGGACTATCTTCAGTCGGCGGTGCGGGAGAATTGCCGGGCCCAGCAGCATTACGAGGACTCTTCCGGGATGCGAGTCGCAAGCTACGCCCTCGCCGGGGCCGGGTTGGTGGCGGCGTTCTCCGGAAGTCTGATTCGGGCGCGGAGTCTGGGCAAGCGGGTTCATCCCATCTCCGTATCCCAGGCCCGAGAGTTGGTAGAAGATGCCAATCAGGCGATTCTCGACGGCGATACCGGTGACGAGGAAATTGTGGAAGATGAGGGTGGAATGAGCTTTTATTTGACCCCCTATTTTTCACCCGGCGGCGATGGTGGCACAGGAATTCGCCTGGGATTGAGGTGGTGAGGAGATGACGATGAACATGAACGCGATTATGAAGATGATGTTGCTGGTGGGGCTGGGTTTTGTCATGAGTTGTGGCCCTCGATATTTTGAGGGAGCCGAGGTTCATTTTGTGCAGGATGAGACCGAGTTTGAGATCGTAACCGGCGATACGATTCGGTACCGGGCGAGCGCGGATAATTCACATATCTATCGCCTCAATCTCAGCAGTGAAGATGGGGATCTGACTCTGGGTTTTCCATCGGATGAAGAGCAGGCTTATTTCGGGGACAACGTCTATATCAACCGAGAAGTTCGAATCGGTTTCGAAGATGTTCAATATACATCAACTTCCTCCTATAATTGCGACAATACCAATGAGACCATTGAGGTTACCAGCAATGAGTACGGGTTGGTGTCGGGAACCTTCGCCGCTCATCTCTGCAAGAGATTTAGTAGCTCTGTGGGGCCGGAGAGGATGTTGATCGTGGGGACCTTTGCCGCAACCGTAGAGGAGAGCCGATGGTAGGGATCAGCGCTTGATTTCGACGGTGAGGGGTCCGATGGCCGCTTTGAACCCTCGCTCTTCGGCTTCCTTAAGAGCCGCAGTTAGTTTGTCGATATGGCGGTTGATTTGGTGAAGCTCGTCGGTCATCTCTTCGATCTTCTGGTCGGCCTGCTCCCGTCGCCCTCGTTCGAGGTGGTAGCGGGCCCTCAGCCCGCCCATCTGTTCTAATTCGCCGAGAACGAATTGATATTGTTCTTCCAATTGCTGGCGACGCCCTTTTTCCCGGTCTACTTCGGACCGCAGTTGACCGACTCGCTGACGAGTCTGGTTGGCTTCGTCGGCTAAGCGATCACATTCCTCTTCGAGTTGCTGCGCGTATTCGACGGCGCGACGGACATCTTCCCGAGCAGAGAGGAGTTTGATCTCACGACGGGCCAGGGCTTCGGTGGTGGAAGTCCACTCTTTGAAAGCTACCGAGACTACCTGGGTGGGAGAGGGCTCCTGGTGGGGGGCTTGCTCGGATGGAGCAGGAGGGGCGGGACTCTTTTTTTGTCTTTCCTCAGAATCAGAGCCACAATATCGATAACGGACACCATCGGAGGTTTCTCGACGCTCGACATCGCCGCGATGGATCATACTACTTAGTGTGCGCGGGCTGACATCGAGGTGATCGGCCAGCTCTTCGCGAGTAAGCCATTCTCGGTTGGCGAGCTTAATGATCTTTTTCATCTCGGGTTCTTGGTCTTCATCCATGGGCCGCTCCGGGGTGCGAGGAGCCATCTTGAGGAGTAAGCATAAGAGGATCGTCGGTAACTTGCCAATTTAATATGGGAAAAGTTTATGGTACCTTCCCGAGTAATGGTTTATCAATTAATGGGACGGAATATTTCGTTCCCAATTAGAGACTTTTAGCGAGCAACTTTACTGCCCGGTCTTCAATGACTCTTTATTGCCCTACATGCGGGACGGGATATGAAACCGATGACGGTTTGGAATGCCCGAAGGACGGCGCCGAACTCAAGGTGATCGCCGACGAAGAGGACCGCCTCATCGGTCGTCTGATTCACGGTCGGTTTCGCCTGGTCGGAGTGCTCGGTCGGGGCGGTGCGGGGGTGGTTTATCGAGCGGTGCAACTTCCCATCGGTCGGGAAGTGGCCGTAAAGGTAGTCTCCGACACAATCCAAAAAGATGACAACACCCATGAGCGATTCTTTCGAGAAGCTCAACTCGCCTCCACGTTGCGTCATCCAAATATTGTAAGTCCAGTGGATTTTGGGGAAGACTCCGAACACGGTGTGATCTTCTTTGCGATGGAGTATGTGGCGGGGATCGATCTTCGAGACCTGCTCGACGGAAATCGAGTGACTGTACCGCTGGCGTTGGAGATTTTGTACCAGACCTGTGGGGCGCTGACCGACGCCCACGACAAGGGGATCATTCACCGGGATTTGAAGCCGCGAAATCTGCGGTTGGTGGCGGTCTCCGATGGCTCGGTGCAGGTGAAAGTATTGGATCTGGGCATTGCCCGGCCGATGGATGGACAGGAGAATATCACCCA
>SKNI01000261.1 GCA_007120615.1 Myxococcales bacterium
CGAAATCGCTCCAGCTACACTGAGGAGCGAAAGGTTCGAAACTCCCGAGATCAGAGGGCGATGGGAAAGCGAAGTCGCTACGGCCGAGAGCAAGAAGAGATCGCCTGGACCTCCGCAGAGGTCGATATCATCTATAAATTGGCCGACGCCAATGTGCGGGTTCCAAAGCCCTATAATTTTGTCGACGGCGTGTTGATCATGGAGTGCATCTATGGTTCTGACGGTGGCGTCGCTCCCAGGATCTCCGATTGTGTTTTGACCAAGGAAGAGGGCATTGCCATCTGCGACCAGATCATCAGAGAAACCGTCAAGATGCTCTGCGCCGATGTGGTGCACGCCGATCTCTCGGTCTACAACGTGCTCCTCGAAGAAGAGGGCCCGGTGATCATCGACTTTCCGCAATCCATCGGAGCCTCCGAGAATCGACACGCCCGAAAGATTCTGCTTCGCGATGTGGCCAATATCACCGATGCCCTGCGCTTTGGCCGGCCCCCTCATGAGCTCCGCTTCGGCTACGAGATGTGGGACCTCTATGAAAACGGGGAGCTGACTCCCGATACCGAATTGACCGGAAAATTCGAGTTGCCCCAACATAAGGTCGATCCCGATATCCTCCTGTTGGAGATGCAGCAGATCGAAGAAGACGAAGCGCTGGCGGCCATGGATGATGATCTTGACTTTGGGGAGTAAATTTCGGTTTTCTGGTCTCACGTAGTATTCATGATGACAACAGAAGAAGTACGCTCGAGGAGGACGACGCTGTTCCTGGAGAAGCGCTCATGAAGGATTATGTGCTGAGCCGTGCGCTGTCGCCGTTGATCGAGGTGGCCGAGAGACACGGAATGGACGAAGACGAGATGGTCCGGGGGCTGTCCTTTCGCCACGCCGACATTCGTCGCGGCTACTGGCATCTGCCGTGGAACGAGTTTGCCTGTTATCTAAATCGCCTCGAAGAGGCCCTGGGGGACGACTTTATCGCCGAGGCGATCAAGGCTTTTCATAAGGATGATAGCTTCGCCATCTTTCGGCGGGTGGGAGGATTATTTTGCAGTCCGGCGCGCTATTATTGGATGGTAAATAATTATTTTACGCCGATGATGTTTCCCGTGTTGGAGTCCAAGGTGGAGCAATTGGGTCCGAGGCGCCAGCGCATTACCACCGGGGTGCCCGAAGAGCTCGATGAATGCCTGGGCTACTTTCGCCTCTCCGCAGAGGTGTTGAGGGTGGGCCCCACGGTACTGGGCATGAAGCCGGCCCGGGTTGCGGCCGATTGTCGGCCCCGGGGAGCGACATTCGACGTCGAGTTTCCCCCGTCGCTGAGTCTCTTCGCTCGGGGGCGGCGGATGCTCGACAACGCCCTCTCTTCGAGGCGATTTATGGAGGAGTTCGTCGAGCAGGGGGAGAGTCTGGAGCAGAGCTATTCGATCTTGCAGTCGACCGAAGAGGGCTTTCGACGACTGGTGGAGCGCTCTCCGGAGGGAATCGTGATCTTCGATCGAGAAGAGGTTGTCTTTGCCAATGACGCCGCCGCCGATCTCCTGGGGTGGGAGCAAGCCGCCGACCTTCTGGGTCACCCCCTGGACTCTCTTCGGGAAGGCGCAGCAGAAGAGGAATACGATCTCTATTCAGCGGTGGAAGTAGATCACCCGGTGCCCGTTTCTATACGGGGCCGAGATGGCCGTCCGATTGCGCTGGAGGCCAGCTCCATCGAGTCTGTATTTATGGGCCGAGAGGTCTGGATCAGCCAGCTTCGAGACGTGGCCTTTCGAAATGATGTGATCAGTCGGGCGTTGGAGGTGGATCGGCTCATCACAATGGGCACATTGGCGGCGGGAATCTCCCACGAAATCAGCAATCCCATCACCTACGTGCAGACCAACCTGGAGTATATCTTCGAGGAATTACAGGGGGTTCTCAGCGGCGAAGTTAATGAACTGGACCGGGAGACAAGGGAAGAAGTCTTGGAGGCATTGAATGTATGCCGAGAGGGTACCCAACGGGCGGCTGCGGTAACCAGGGACTTAAAGAGCGTGGGACGGGATACGTCGGATGCGATCGAACTCGTCGATCTTCGGGACGCCGTCGAGGGGGCGCTGCAGTGGACGCGCTCCGACATCATCCAGCGCGCTCAACTGGTCTCGGACGTAAAGCAGGTTGGCCTGGTCGCCACCAATCTACCCCGAATCCAGCAAATCGTGCTCAATTTGATTCTCAACGCGATCAAAGCCATTGAGCCCGGACATCGAATGGACAACGAGATTCGCCTCTCTACCTATCGACGAGATGACCGAGCCATTATCGAGGTCAGCGACACCGGTCGGGGAATCTCCGCTGCTCAGATGGAGCGGGTCTTCGAGCCTTTCTACACCACAAGACCCCGGGGAGAGGGAACGGGGCTGGGTCTCTTTATCTCCAAAAATATCTTGGAGCGACTCGGGGGGACGCTCACGCTCGATAGTATCGAAGGAGAAGGAACTACGGCGCGAATTGCGATACCTTTAGAGCGCGAAGACGGATGAAACTTGAAATTAAGAGAGGGCGATATGCGTGATCGATTTGAATGGATATTTGCAGGTCGGGTCTTCTTGATGGTCGGATTGTTATTCTTGATGGGCGCGGTGACCGGCTGCGGCGCGGAGTCGACGGCCGAGCAATGTGAGCGAACACAACAAGAAGACGACTTTGGAGAGCCCTGCCAGGATGTGGAGGATTGCATGCGCACCGAGTGTCCCTGCGCGGATGCCGAGACCACGGTTCGATTTTGCGAGGGCGGGCAATGCTGGGGAACTGCGCTCTGCGAGGAAGCCTGTCGGGATCTGGGCGGCTGGCTCTGCCAGGATCAATAACGAGTAGTCTAGTTCCGGTCGGTTCGCAGGTGGCATTTCTTGTACTTTTTGCCGCTTCCGCACCAGCAGGGATCGTTTCGTCCCGGTAGATCTTCGGCGCGATGCGGTTTTACCGGGGCCGTGGTGGAAGATTTTTCCATGGCCTTCGAATAGGACTGAATCAGATCTTCAAGTTGGACGACCTGATTTTGTCGTTTTGGGTCCGGTTGCCAGCCGGTGCTGCCGAGGATCTGATAGAGAAAGAGAGCAGCGCCGGCTGCTTCCGCATTCTGGTCGGTGCCGGGGAGCACACTCTCTGACGAGAGGGCGCGTTGCGTCTGTTGATCGAAGGCGTTTAACAATGCTTGTTGGGCGTTCTCGCCACCGTATACGCTCAGAAAATAGGCGATATCCCGTTTTTCGGGTTTATCGAGTCGGTGAGCTTCTTCCAGGGCCGAAATCAGGCATTCTTCGATGCGCTCATCTTCAAATTCCATATAGCTCAGGGCCGCAAAGAGGGCGAGTCGGCCCTCGGAGGCGGGGATGGCATGGATCGTGTCGATGATGGTGTCGACGGCGGGTTCACCGATTCGAGTAAGAGAGACCGCAGCCGTGCGACACAAAAAGTCGTCTCGGGAGTCGAGGTCGACGATGGTCTCCACCAGCGGTTCGACGGCGGGCTCGTAGCGAAGATCTCCCAGTAAGGTCGCCGTGTTGACCGCCGCGGGGCTATCTCCCCGGCGAAGAGCCTCGTTTCGAATCAGGGGCAGCAGCACCTCTTCGAGGCCGACGTTGAGATCGATGATATCGATAAAGATATCGATCGCAGCAGCGGAGAGCCCGTCGGTGGAGTTTAGCAATTCGTGAATCGCCCAGGGCAAATCCTCGATCTGGGCGTCCAGGGTGTCGAGGATCTCAGCAGCTTCTGCGTCCGGGTTTTCTTCATCGACCAGAGACTCGCGCAGGGTGGAGACTTTTTGTTGGATGGAGTGGGCGATATTGCCCCACTTTCTGGTGCTTTCATCATCGGCAACAGGAGCGTCTTCGGGCCACTGAAAACGCTTCGCTGCAAGAAGGCGCGGGGAAGCATCGAAGTCGTCCATCACCTTGTCGGACTCCTCGCTCCGGTAGATATTCTCACCGTCTACGAGCCTCGGATAAAACCCGCCATTTTCAGCCTCCACCGGTTGCTCCACCCATATATCGTGATTGAGTGAGCCATCGTAGAGATAGGTCAATCGCCGCCCACCGTGGCCGAGGACTTCTTTCAGAGTTGTGGACTCCGGGTCGGAGACGTTTTGTTCGCCCCGAGTAAATGAATATTCTTTGTCATTCTGCCCATTCGCTTCAATCTCCCAGCCCATGGCCTCTTTGATCGCCCGGTGGAGATGGTCCAATTGGATCTCCAGCGGCGCTTCAATGGTTCGCCACACCACGGGATCGGTGTTCAGAAGAAGTAGGCGCAGGCGGTGGAGTCGGGGCGGGTTTTTCAGTTCGATTTTTTCCATGGGATTTGATGAGTTCCAAAAAAGAGAAATGCCGGAGAGGAGTGTTCCGGAAGGTTTTTGAGTTAGAAGCCGGCCGATGCCTCTTGAGGGCGATGAGAAGACTCCAACAAATTCACCAGGTCAACAGCGTCCTGTGCCAGAGTGAGAATCTCTTCGGTGGACTCGAACATCGCGCTCCACCTCAATTCGAGGACACCGTTATTGATGTAGAAAAAATAGTCAGATTCCAGTTGCAAAATCCTCCGCTGCACATCGCTTCTGCGCAGGGTGGCCAGGACGGACTCGTCGATATTTTTCGCGGCGATACGCAGCCTCTCATCGAAGGCTGGATGGTCGACTTTGATATCCGCTCCACCGAAGGCAATCGCGAGCTTTTCCGCCGCCTCGTAGCGCACGATTTTAATCGACTTCCACTCTTTTTTGTTGAAATGGGCTTTGACGTAGTTGGTGTAGGTGGTCGACATATTCTCATGCTCAAGCACGACTTCATAGAGCTTGATTTTGACACCTTGATAGGTTCCCGCGATATTTTGAAGGCGCACAAAGAAGGCCGGCTGAAACGTCAGGCCCAGCTTTTCGGCGGCCTTCTTCCACATCTTCTGATTTTCCTTCTCTTCGGTGACCTCGATGAACATATAGCCGAGGCTGATCACAGCCAGGAAGGTGACGCCCGTAATGAGGAAGAACATAGAAAACCTTCACGATATATAGTTCAGTCATTCGTGCAGAAGGGGGGGCATTATCCACTGTGGGCAGGTGGAATTCAAAAGGAAATTGGACCGCTGTCCTTGTCGAAGGACCGGTCCGTGCAATATTTAGGGCGCAAGGACAGCGATAAAATATAATAGACGGGAAGTAAAACATGATGAAAAGAGTAGTACTCGCGATCGCCCTTTTGATGTTTCTGGCCGGGTGTTCTACGACCACACCCGAGGATCTAACCGTGGAGGAAGAGCCGGAAGATGGCGAGGCCAGCGCCTCAGGAGATAAGTCGGAAGGGGAGCTCGGCGTGGTGGCCACGATGGGGACGCAATACGCCAATATCCGGCTGGTTCGGGTGGCCACGGGCCTGGAGCATCCCTGGGCGGTGGCGTTTTTGCCGGATGGTCAGATGCTGGTCACCGAGCGACCGGGGCGTCTGCAATTGGTCAACGGCGACGGAGAGATGGAAGAGGTCAGCGGAGTGCCCGAGGTGAAATCCCAGAATCAGGGAGGGCTCTTAGATGTGGTGATCCACCCGGAATTCGAAGAGAACTCCTGGGTATATCTGACCTACTCCAAGCCCGATGATAGTGGAGATGAGACCTCCACGACGCTGATTCGAGGCGTGCTGGATGGGACCAGCCTCAACGACGTCGAAGAGCTTTTTACTCAGGACCGATATTCGGAGCCCGGCCGCCATTATGGCTCGCGGCTGGCCTGGACGGGAGATCAGAAATTGTTGATGTCCGTTGGCGACAGGGGCTCTGATCCACCTCGGGCACAAGATCTTGGCGATCACGCCGGGACTTTGCTACGCCTCAACGACGACGGCTCCATCCCCGACGACAATCCCTTCGTCGATGACGACGACGCCCACGACGAGATTTTCTCCTACGGGCATCGAAATATTCAAGGGCTCATCGTCCATCCCGAAACCGAAGAGATCTGGGCCACCGAGCACGGACCTCGCGGGGGCGACGAGCTCAACCTGGTGGTAGCCGGGGAAAATTACGGTTGGCCCACGGCAACGCTGGGGCTCAATTATCGAAATCAGCAGGACTTTCCCGACTCCAAGGCCCGCCGCGTAGAAGGCATGGTCGATCCCTTCTATGAGTTTCTACCGACCCACGCCCCATCGGGACTCGCCCTGGTGACCACCGATCGGTTTGAGAATTGGGACGGAGATCTACTCGCCGGCGGCCTCCGAAGTAGGCGAATTCGTCGAGTTGTTTTTGACGAGGAAGAGGTGCTTCACGAAGAAGAGTTGCTGCTTCACGAAGTCGGTCGAATTCGCGATGTGCGGGAAGGGCCGGAGGGCAATATCTACGTGCTCACCGATTCATCGAGTGGATCGCTTTATCGCATCGAGCCGCAGTGATTGGAGCGCGCTCGTTTTAGACAAAGACCACCGTCTTATTCTCGTCGACGATGACCCGGTCTTCCAGGTGCCAGCGCACGGCCCGGGCCAGGACCTGGCGCTCGATGGAGGCGCCCAATTCCTTTAAGTCTCCCACCTTCTGGCGGTGAGTCAC
Organism: Myxococcales bacterium; assembly: GCA_007120615.1. Taxonomy (GTDB): domain Bacteria; phylum Myxococcota_A; class Bradymonadia; order Bradymonadales; family Bradymonadaceae; genus SKNI01. Next base: position 6,568 of record SKNI01000261.1, read on the forward strand.
CCGGATGACGTCCTGCTCGATGATCGGGCCGGCGTCGAGGGTCTCGGTGACGTAATGGGCGGTGGCGCCGATGAGTTTGACCCCTCGGGTTTTGGCCTGACGATAGGGCCGGGCGCCGACGAAGGCCGGTAGAAAAGAGTGGTGGATATTGATGATTCGATTCTTGTAGCGGTCCACAAAATCGGAGGTCAAAATCTGCATATAGCGAGCCAGGACGATGAGGTCGGCCTGGTCTTCTAAGAGCTCCAGCATCTGCGCTTCGGCCTCTTCTTTTTTGCCCTTTTCTACGGGGATATGGTGAAAGGGAATGCCGAATCCCGTGACCGCTTCCTCCAGGTCCGGGTGATTGCTGACGACCATGGAAAGCTGGGTGGGAAGCTCATTTCGAGACCATCGCCACAGAAGTTCCAGAAGGGCGTGATCGTAGCGGGAGACGAAGATGGCGGTCTTCTTGAGGTCTGCCACGTAGCTGATCTTCCACTGCATATCGTAGCGATCGGCCACGGCCCGTTGAAAAGAACGACTCAAGACCTCGGCCGGCAGATCGGAGTGGGGAAGTTGAAACTCCAGGCGCATAAAGAAGGTCTCGGCCTCCGGTTTTCGGGAGTGTGGATCGGTGGAGTGCTGATCGAGGGCGGTGATATTGGCGCCGTGATTGTATAAAAAGTTAGAAATCGTGGCGACGATGCCCGGCTGATCGGCGCATCGAACCAGGAGACGAGCCATCTTTTCGGTCTCCAGGGAGTGTTGGTCGGGTGGAGTAGTCATGGGGTACCGCGTGGAAGCTGTGGTGAGGTTATGACGTCTGAACGTCAGCGTCGGGGAGCGGGGAGCCAGGTGATGAGGCTCATCTCAAGAAGGTGCATCAAGGCGGTGCTCAAGGTGAGATCCCACCAGTCCTCGACGGGCTCTTCGGCGACAACTCGGTCCAGAACGGTGGTGATGTCGTCGTCTTCGATGATGATGCGCAATTCACCGCCCGGGAGACTCGCTGCCACGGCGACTTCACCCTGCTCCGGGAAGGTCTGACCGGTGAGTTCGAATAAAAGATCCGTCGAGAATCGGTCTCGGCGAAGGGTGTGATGGGGTCTGAGAAGGCCGGGCTTATTTTTGGTGTTCGAGGCGTGCTGGGGAATGGCCGCGAAGTCGGTGGCTTCGCTGTCGACTCTAGGTTCAGCGTTGATAAATGCCTCGAATCGAGCGACTTCCGCTGTTTTTTTCGCGAAGGGTTGACCCTCTCCGCAGCGGGACGCGATCCAGCGGGCGAAACGCTGGGAGAGGCGCCCGAGCTCGTCAAATTCTTCGGAGAAGGCAAATGCCTGTACGGTTTCTACGGGGCGCTTCATCTCTTCGATGGTGTGGGGAAGGGCGTCTTCCAGTCCCGAGAAGAGTTGACCGGTGGCGGCAGTGGCGAAGACGGGAGCGTCGATGAATCGGTATCCGAAGCCTAAGAAGGTGTCGGCGATCTCGTCGGGGAAGAGAGGGGCTGTGGTGGAGAAGATCTGACAGGTTCGGGCAAAGTGGTCCAGGCCTCGACCGGTGAGAGCCGGGTTCTGGAGAAGGTCTCGGGCCAGGTCGGCGCCTTCCAGGAGCGTGGGCATCAGGGCTTCTTCTGCGCGCTGCCCGGCGGCGGTGTCCGGGTCCAGCCATTCGAGGGCGAGCATGGCGCGGTAGCCCAGATCCTGGAGTTGGCTGCGGGTTCGGCGGGCCAGGTAGACCTCGGGGCTTACTTCGATGGAGCCCGAAACCAGGCGCTGAAGGGAGCGGCCGACGTTTTCTTTGAGGGCGTCCAGGGTGGAGAAATAGTCCACGCCGTCGATGAGATAAGTCTCCGCCCAGTGGCCGAAACTCCAGGCGGTGGTGCGGTTCCAGTGGGCCTTCATATAACCCACGGCGTCGCTGGAGGCGTCCAGATAAGGCCGGGGAGTTGGGACGCGGCGTCCGGTTTCGATCTCTTCGGTGATGGCCTGCCACTCTTCTTCGAAGTGGCTCCAGCCCTGATCGACAAAACGCAGGGCTGCTTCCCGTCGTTCGGGGTCTTTGTGGGCTGTGGACTCCCAGTAGGGAATCGCCGCGTCCTGACACCGAAGACAATGCTCTCGGTGAAGAACCTGGTCCAGGTGATCTTCGCAGCGGGGCCGGAAAATCTCGTCCAATGCGTACCAGTGAACCACGGGCAAAAGCTCGTTAAGTCGAGCGCTGACGTAGAATTCAAAGCGCGTCATCTGGGGATGCCAGAAGAATTTGGAGGCCCCGTGAAGGAGCTCATGAGCGCGCCATTTTCGGCGGTGATTGGGATTATAAGCCGGGAATGGCGCGTCCTGAAAGAAGGAGAAATATTTGGGCTCCGCCAGCACCCCGTCGCTCCAGACGGGCACGGTGCCGGCCTCCCATACGGTGATCTCGGGCTCCAACTCCGGGGGCATCGGCAGGCGGCGGCGCAGCGCGTGATGATAAAATGCCGGCCCGTGGTCGGCTCCCAGAAGCGCCGCTCTGGTGGTCAGCGGTGTGACGCTCATATCGAGTGCGGGGGCGCCCATCTCGGAGAAGATTTCATCAAGGCCTGATGGTTTCCCGGCAGTAATGGCGTCCACACAGGAAGTCACCAATGCTTCGGGATCTGGGAGCCAGGTCCTGGGAGCTTTATCGAGGTTGAATATCGAAGAAGATGCAAATTTCAGGGTGGTCATAGAGGTGATGCCTGGTTCAAAAGTCGATGGCTTTACCCGTGGACGGGAAGTCCCACTTGGAGGTCTGGAAGGGTCTTTCGTCGGGAGTGACATAACCCTTGAATTCAATTTGTCCAAGGTCGTCGTGAGGGATGTAGACCACCTGTTTGCCTCCTGAAGGGTCGACTCGATAAGGCGAAAAAGTGATGTTGTCGGGCTGAAGAAAACGCCCGGCACCGGCGCCGGGGCGCTTGGTCGGGTCGTGATTGTCACGGTGTTCACGGATCGTGGGAGGCCACAACACCTGACCCTTCTCGGAGGTTACGAACTCCACAAAATCAGAGGGCCGAGCTTCGGGATATTCATCGAAGAAGCCGGCATATTCGAGGTTTTCCGGCCCCATCATCTGGTAGATCACCTGTTGGCCCTGACTGAGCTCGGCGCTGTAGGTGCCTTCGTAGCAGTTAATAAACCACATCGTGCCGGTGGCGATGAAGACGAAGGCGCCAAGTGATCCTCGGATCCCAAGGGCTTTGACGGCGGTATAAAAGTTAAACATAGCGGTTACCGGGGGAGATAGTTATGTGGCGTACGCCCGACTATAGCAGACCCCTACCGCTGTCGCGAGATCGTTAGGCGCTCGCGTTCGACCTCGATTCGTTGGACGCCACGCCCCGGTCGATTGACCTGGATGGTGACCGGCTGTCCGGCTTCGCCGCGGATCTCTTCGATGACCTGATCGAGGGTCATATTCTCTACGGATGCTCCGTCGACGGCGGTGACGATATCGCCGCGCTGAAGACCGGCGGCTCGTGCCGGGGAATTAGGGGGCATGCCCATGACGGTGATCCCGTCGCTACTTCTTTGGAGGGAGGCGCCGATTCCCTGGTATGCAAAGGCCGGCGAGCCCTCGGAGCTGGAGGTCATCTCCATGTCGAGGCTTCGAGAGCCGCTCTCGGGCATCGAGATTCCGCTGAATACCTCGGTGGTATAATCGGAGTGACTCACCCGAAAACTCTGGAGTCCTGAGGGGACGCCCTCCAGAAGATATCGGCCCGTTCGGTCGGTGATGGCGTGGGCGTCGTCACCCCGGGCGCCGGAGCCACCACGGGAGACGCGGGCCCCTTCGATGGGACGGCCCGTTTCGCTGTCGCGGACCACGCCGGTGAGGCTGGAGCCGGCTTCCAGACGAATGGTGATGGGTCCCGAGGGCCGCCCGGCGGTGACGGTGATGGGGTTTGTGGTGTGGCCGGCGTGGTCGGGGGAGTCGATGGTGATTCGGTAGCGGCCGCTGGGGAGAGGGCCGAACTCAAAGACTCCCCGGTGGTCATCGACGCGTTCGGTGGGCATCTGGCGAATATTGTGTCGGATCTCGTCTTCCAACTCCATAAAGGCAACGCGGACGGTGAAGTTGGAGACCGGCTGACGGCTGGCGTCGACAACTCTTCCCCGGATCGTTCCGCCCGGTGCGAGCACCAGACGGAGCTCTTCGCCGCGGCGAATCTCAGTGGGCTCAGAGGCGTCGTGTCGGGGCGAAGTGGCCATGGCCGTCCAGGGGCCGGCGGGGGCATCGGCCAACTCAAAGCGGCCGTTGCCGTCGGTCTGGATTCGGGTGGCGTCGTCCTCGTTTCGAAGGGTAACCAGCGCCGCCGGCACCGGTGTGCCGTCGGGCTCGACCACCTGCCCAAAAAGCAGTCGTTCCGAATTCATGATGATGTCGCGATCGGTCATCTCATCGGCGTCGACGAAGAGATCGGGGATCAACTCGTCGCGGAAGCCGTCGGCCTCGACGCGAACTGAATAGAGGCCCTCGTCGAGGTTTCTAAGTCGGAAGAAACCGGCGTCGGTGGTCGTTAGATTCCAGGAGCGTCCGGTGGCGTCGGAGACGATCATAATCGAAGCTCGAAGCGGTTCGCCGTCTTCGTCGACCACGGTCCCGCGGATCCCTCCGCCGGGTATAAGATCAATGACCAGATCGCCCATCTTCTGGCCGGGGCGAAGGTAGATCTCGTGGCTCTCGGTGAAGTCATACTCGCTGGATTCGACCAGCACTTGCAGTCTGCCCGGGGCGATCGACGGGAGGTCAAAGCCACCGTCGGAGTCGGTATCGACGAGAGCGGAGACGATGAAGGGATCGAGTTGCTCCCCGGTGAGTCCTTCGGCGAAGACGTAGGACAGACTGATGGTAGCGTCTTCCACGGGGTTATTGCCGGCGACGATTCGGCCGGCCAGAGATGCTTCTCGTTGTAAGATCAGTCGAACCGAGGCGGATTTATCCGGTGCTACCGACACCTTTACCCGGCCCCGTTGACCGACGCCGGCGCGAGCATGTCCGTCGGCCCGGGCGTCGATGTGGTACTCTCCGGGAGGCAGATCTGCGAAAGAAAAACGACCGTTGCTATCGGCTTGGACTCTCTGCTCGGCAGGATCGGATGACTCGGCGGCCAACGACACGGTCGCCCCCAGTACCGGGCGCCCCCCAGAAGTGACGATGCGTCCCGAAAGAGCGGGCTCGCTCTCTTCCTGTTCGGCTATTTCCTCGACCTCTTGCCCGGTCTCATCGCTGTCAAAGATGCCGAGAAAAATAGCGGCGATTGCGCCAATGGCGAGCAGGGAGATCGCGAGTATGAGAGCCGGTTTCTTCATGTTTTCTCAGGCGATGCAGTGGTCTGGCGAAGCCCCGATGAACCCGGTGGTCGACCAGGTTGTCAATCGGGCGGGGCAATGGTAACACTCGCAACGGTTTGTGATAAGCGAAGACAACGAAGTGCAGTGAATATCAGGGGATAACGAGGCTCGACGGTGGTCTCATTCCCCACTACGGCAGTAAGGAAGTATTATGGCGGCGAAAATCGAAGAAGTACCGCTTCATCTCACCGCGCAAAAGCGCTACCTCAACTACGCGATGAGCGTGATCACCAGCCGGGCGCTGCCGGACGTTCGCGACGGGCTAAAGCCTGTACAGCGGCGAATTCTCTACGCCATGTACACCAATCTGCGTCTGACCCATGACGCCAAGCACCGAAAAAGCGCGGCCATCATCGGTGAGGTGATGGGGAAATATCATCCCCACGGCGATCAGTCGATCTATGACGCCATGGTTCGGATGGCGCAGAATTTCTCGCTTCGAAATCCCCTGGTCGACGGCCACGGAAACTTCGGGTCCATCGACGGTGATAGCGCAGCCGCCATGCGCTATACCGAAGCCCGCCTGATGTCTCTGGCCTCGGAGTTGTTGACGGAGATCAAAAAAGACACCGTTGATTTTCGGCCCAATTATGACGGCACCGTCTTTGAGCCGGTCGTCTTGCCGGCCCAGGTTCCGAACCTGTTGAATAACGGCGCCACGGGAATCGCCGTGGGCATGGCCACCAATATCCCGCCCCACAATCTGGGCGAAGTCATCGACGCGCTGGTTCGGGTTATCGACGATCCGGAGTTGACCGTCGATGATATCGTCGGCGAGACGATCAAAGGGCCTGATTTTCCGACGGGTGGCGTGCTCTTGAATACGCCTGAAGAGCTCCGCGAGATCTACACCGAGGGCCGGGGAACGCTGATCACCCGGGCGGAGTGGGAGATCGAAAAAGACGGTCATAATAAATATATCGTCATCACGTCGGTGCCCTATTACGTCAATAAGTCCACGCTCATCGAGAAGATCGCCGGACATATCATCGACGAGAGCCTCCCGCAGCTTCGCGATGTTCGAGATGAGTCGACCCATGATGTGCGGGTAGTGCTGGAGCTAAAGCGCGGCGCCGATCCGGAAGCGGCGATGGCCTATCTCTTCAAGCATACACCTCTGGAAGACCGGTTTCACGTCAACCTGACCTGTCTGGTTCCCTCGGATAACCCTCACGTCGCTCAGCCGGCGCGGGTCGATATCAAGGAGATGCTCCGGCACTTCCTGGACTTTCGGCTGGAGGTCGTCACTCGCCGGCTGAATTATGAGTTGGCCCAGCTTCTTCGGCGGATTCACCTGCTGGAGGGCTTTGAGATCATCTTCGGAAATCTCGATCGAGCCATCGAGCTTATCCGGGCTTCCGAGAGCAAGCAGGACGCCGCCAACAAGTTGATGGACGAATTCGGCATCGACGACGAGCAGGCCGAAGCGATCCTGGAGACCAAGCTCTATCGACTGGCCAAGCTCGAGATCGAAGCGATCCGGGCCGAGCTTGCGGAGAAGCGAGAAGAAGCGGCCCGTATTCAGCGACTTCTCGACAGCGAAGAGGAGCGATGGTCGATGATTCGAAGCGAGCTCGTAGCCCTTCGGATGGCCTACGGCGATCATCGCCGAACGCTTGTGGACGTGCCCGTGGCGGAGCTCGATTATTCGGAAGAGGACTATATCGTCTCCGAAAGAGTCTGGGTGATGGTCACCAAAAACGGGCGATTTAAGCGTCAGAAGTCCTATACCGATCTGTCCACGATTCGAATTCGGGACAATGACCAGATTGGCTGGGTGATGCCCGCCAATACTCGAGAATCGGTGATCTTTTTCAGCAATCGTGGACGAGCCTACACCATGCGCGTCGACGACGTTCCCTCCACCACCGGCTACGGCGATCCGGTGCAGGCGAGTTTCAATTTCTCCGATGGGGAAAAAGTGGTGGGCGTGGCGGTGAATAATGATTATGTGCTGCGTCCGCTGGAGCCCGATCAGGTATCGCTGGTCGATGACGGCGAAGTGGAGGAGGACTTCCAATTCGTGGCGGTCTGCGAGTCGGGACAGTCGATTCGATTTTCCATCGAGGGCTACGAGGAGCCCTCCACGGTCAATGGCAGGCTCTTTATGCGAGTCGACGACGGCGACGCCGTGGTCAACGTGGAGGCCACCGACGGAACCGAGCTCGTGGCCATCGCCAGCCGCGACGGCCGAGGGTTGATGTTTAACGTTCGCGAGATCTCCCACGTCAAAGGCCCCGCCAAAGGGGTGCGAGCCATCTCGCTCGACGGAAAGGACACGGTCTTAGACTTTACGCTCTGCCGGGAGCGCCTGGACGGCCTGGAGGTAGAGACCAACCAGGGCCGCCGAGAGATCATTCGGGCCACGAAGATCAAATTCGAGCCCACCTCGCGGGGCAATAAAGGTCGGTTGATCATCCGACGGGGCCATCTGATTCGGTCCCACCGAGAGCCCATGGAGATCGCCCGGCGGGCGGGAGATGAAGAGGAGTGAGGATTGCGTTATACTGACTCTTCACCAAATGAATCCGAATGATGGCTCTGGAGTCTCCCATGAAAGACGACGCAAGAATTCGAAAGAAAGCCCTCCGCTCGATGCAGGCGATGACCGCCGGCGCGCTTTTATTTGCCGGCGTATCCTGCACGGACGTGGAGGAATCCGAGACCAGTTGGAATCTTCAGGACCCGGACACCGGCGGCGACGCCACCCTGGATGCCAACGGCGATACGGGAAGTGACGTCGGTGATACGGGACCGGACACCACCTTTGCCGATGCCAGCGATACCGGTGATGCCGGGACCGACGCCGAGACCCTCGATATCGGCCAGCCCGGCAACGACACCGGTATCGATACCGGCCCCGATGCAGAAATCGCCGATGTCGGACTCCTGTGTAACGACCAGGAGTCCACGGGAACCTGCAACGAAGAGTGCACGATTCACAACGATATCGACTGCTGTCATGAAGATGAATTTAACTGCTGGTCAGCAGGAGAGTGTTGGGTCGGAGGCTGCGCGGTGCCCGGTCCCTTCGTTCCCCCGGCGATGACGGCATGAAGTCTACCCTGACCTTTAAGCCCGGCCCCACTTCGATTGCTTCGGTTCACCAGCGGATCGTTAACTCCATGCTCCGCGGCGATGACGATCAGGCCCCGGAGCGTCGCGAAGACGATATTCTCTCCCGCGATTATCATCCGCAGGCTCTGCAGGTGGCCATTCATACCTGGCGAAGGCGGATGATTCACGAGCACGAGAGTACCGCCGTATTTGCCGCCATCGTCCCCCAGTTGATGGAGGCTCATGCCACCATCGACTTTAAGACCACCGTGTTGCGATGCGCCATGGACGAGCTTCGCCACGCTGCCCTCTGCGAGGAGGTCATCGAATTTCTGGGCGGCGACCCCAGCGTCGAGGTCGAAGTGGACCTGCAGCCGATTCCTCGCCATCAGGACTGCAGCCGGCGGGTCGCGGTGCTTCGAAATCTACTCTTCGCCTCGTTGACCGAGACCATCTCCATGGGATTGTTGACCGAAGAGCGAGAGCGGGTGGAGGAGCCCTATATCGCCCGGGTACTTCGACAACTGGCCTCCGATGAATCGCTGCACGCCCGGGTGGGCTGGAATTACCTGGCCGCTCTCCACGAGGATCTAACCGACGAGGAGCGACAGGCCATGCGCGATTATATGCCGGTAGCCCTGGGGGTTCTGGAAGCGGAGCTGCTCCACGCCATGCCCCTGGACCCCGACAACGAGCCGCTGCCGGAGATCATGGCCGATATCTTCGCCCTCGGTTTTTCAGAATCAAGAAACGGTCGCGCACTCCTCTACGACTCCATCAACGAGGTGGTGTTGCCCCGCCTCGACGCCTTCGGTCTCAACGCTACCGATGCCTGGAACGTGCGAAAGCGTGTCGCTTAGGCGCTGAGGCGCTGAGACGCGGAAGGGCGAAGCGCGGAAGGCTGAGCGCGGAGGCACGGTAGAGCGCGCTGAACTCCGCGAAGGGCACGAAGAAACTTCCGGTGTGTGCAGAGGGTGGGTGGTCTTTGGGTCGTTGCAGCTGCCCTCAAGGCGCGTCGTTTGCGCCGCGCCGAAGCGAAGCGCAGGCCTCTGTTGCTCTGGGTAGAGCAAGGCGTAGTATAGCCGCGCGTCACCCCGGGGACCATGCTTCTAGCTATCCTCGCTGGTCGATTCACATGTTCCGAGCCACCCATATATACTCTTCGGGCGCTCGGGCCTGCTGGGAGGTGGTCGGTTCTCGGTGTCGGGGGACTGGGAGGTCTCAGCGTCTCAGACGAATATCAGGGCTGTCCCTCGAACACTTTGCCCCAGCACTCAATTTCGTTTCCGGTCGTGATCCCACAGGAAGTCGCGTTGCCCACACTCACCTGGCGAAAAGTCCCGTCCGGCGGAATCGCCTGACCGTCCCCCTCTCCCGGCTCACTACCATATCCCCAGCAGGCAACCTCACCGGTTAGTTCGATTCCACAGATATGATAAGTCGTAACATCCACCGCGATGATTCCCGGAACGTGGTTCGTACGCATCCTCCCCCAGCACCGTAGCCCATCGTCCATGGTGATTGCGCAAGTGGTAGACTTTCCCGCACTGACCTTTTTGAACTTCCCTCTCGGAGGTCTGGCCTGACCAAAATCCAGGTCCATCCCAGGATCATCGTCGAGACCCCAGCACTTGACTTCATCTCCTAATGTAATTCCACACGTATATTCTGCACCTGCGCTGACTTGCTTGAAGCGATCTTCCGGAACGTCCGTCGCTCCGTATGCGTTTCCCCCCCAACATATCACAGTATTATCGGCCTTTACTGCGCAGGAATGGTGCCTTCCGGTACTCAGTTGAAGCATTTGACCTTGAGGAGGTAGCGCCCCCTCCCAACCCCAACAATGGACCTGTCCATTTATCTCCAGTCCGCACGCGTGGTTTGCGCCAACGCTAATCTCTTGGAACTCTTCCTGCGGAGGATTTTCTGAAGGAGTATTGGAATTCCCCCAGCAGTTCACTTCACCATCAGTCGTCAGCCCACAGGCGTAGTTAGATGCGACACTAACCTGCTTCCAGCCCTGTGGTCCCCCATCCTGATTTATCTCCGCCACGTTCCAATCAGGACCAACGTCCCCGTGCTGACCACAGGCCATTCCTGCCAGGGCCAACGCACCCAACCCAAACAGACAGATGTGCTTCTTACGAAGGGTTTTCATATTGCTCCTTGAGGACGCGGTTGCCCCGCTGCCAGACAGGACGGCAAGAATGGTGCTTGGTGCCGCTTCGATTTCCAAAACCACCAACTTGTGTAGAGAGATCAGGTCGTGACGCTGAAGGTATAGAAATCGTGGGGTAATGACAAACAGGTGGCTGTGGCGCTGAGACGCTGAGGCGCTGAGATGCTGAGGCGCTGAGATGCTGAGATGCTGAGACGCGGAAGGGCGAAGCGCGGAAAGGCTGAGCGCGGAGGCACGGTAGAGCGCGCTGAACTCCGCGGTGGGCACGAAGCAACTTCCGGTTTGTGCAGAGGGTGGGTGGTTTAGGGTCTCTGGGGCCTGGTGTCGGGTGTGGTGGAAAGTGGTCGGTTCCCTCGGGAACCCCGGCACGCTCCAAAATGCCTGTGGCCTGGCTCCCTTTCGCCGTAGTTAAGGCGAGTGAGGGGGCGTAGCGAGCCGTGACGAGGTGCAGTGAATCAGCTGGGTTGTTATGGCAGAAGACTGTCATTATAGTTGAAGCTAGAGATGCGTGACGAAGCCCATAGCAGAGAGCCCTTTTATGGAAGACAGCCCGTCGACTAAATCAGTGAAAGAACAAGCTCAAAAGCTCGTAGATAATCTCTCAGAGGACGCCAGTTGGGAGGATTTAATGCGACAGATTTATGTTCTGCAAGCAATCGAAAAGGGACTCGAAGACAGCGATGCCGGACGTGTCGTTGAAGTAGAAGAAGTCCGCTCTCGATTCGGGCTCGATCAGTGAAGGTCGTCTGGACTGAGAGCGCACTGTCCCACCTTGATCTAATTCACGACCATATTGCTAAAGATTCTCCAACCTACGCTCGCCAGATGGTTGATCGGCTGACTCAGCGATCTATCCAATTGGGCCAGTTTCCACAATCTGGGCGGAAGGTCCCCGAGTTGAATGCAGCGAGTGTACGCGAAGTGATTGAAGCACCTTATCGCATCATCTTTTTGGTGAAAGAAGATCGGATTGAGGTTCTTGCGTTGCTTCACGGGGCGATGTCATTTCCTTCCGAGCTTTAATCTTGGCGGATGCAGGCTCAGCGTCTCAGACGGATGTCAGGGCTGTCCCTCGAACACTTTGCCGCAGCGCTCCTAACGAGCCCCGGGTCCTGCACCCGGGGAGGCGTGCTCCACGCCATGCCCCTTGACCCAGACAACGAGCCGCCGCCGGAGATCATGGACGATATCTTCGCGCTTGGGTTTTCAGAGTCAAAGAACGGTCGCGGGCTTCTCTACGACTCGATCAAAGAAATCGTGCTCCCGCGACTCGACGCCTTCGGACTCCACGCCACCGAAGCCTGGAAGACCCGAAAGCAGGTCGTGTAGAAGCTGAGGGCACTCGCACCTACTGCTGCACCTCCACAGATCCGATATCACAGACGCCTCCGACAGGCCGGGTCTCGCCGCGCTGGTCGACGTTAACAAGGGAGTGGTCAATTCCTCGGCATTGCGAGTTTTGCCCGGCGTCGATGGCATCGCTGCTCTCGGGGACGTGAACCTTCGTTGGCGAAGGCGGAGACTCCTTCAAAGGGGAGAGGCGGGCGTCACCCTTGGTAATCAGCGGGTCCTCCGGGATTTCTCCTGACACCAGGGTCTGAAAACTACCCCTGCAGATCGCTTCTGAGTTCTCGCTGACCACAATGGAGTCTGAATGCGTGATACGCCCTTGCGTGAAACTAAAGATATATGCACTGCCTGCGCAATCGACGGGTAGATTATTCTGAAGAAGGACGCCGGTTAGGATGATTGGAGGAGTGTTGTTAGTGGTTTCGACGACGAGGCCTGCGCCCTGGTCCTCTTCCTCGTTCTCAATGATATTATCTGCGATGGTGGAGTATCGAATCTGGGCGTGGTAATTTGAGAAATTAGAGGAAATGTTAGAATAGTCGGCGTTCTCTGCGACTTCAATGATCACACCTGCTCCTTGAGCATTGCTTGCGCCGACGATTCTATTGGAGCTAACGGTGCTATTGACCATATGCAGTGGCATCATAGGACTCCCCGTTGTGGAGTGAACCGAGAGTCCGCCCCCGGCAGCGTGCTGGGTGGCAATGGTTTCTCCAAGCTCGAAGTCGACATTGTTTTCCGAGATGGTCGAACGGTCGATCAAGAACTCATATGGCTCAGTGTCAAGGTTCCCATGTGTCTCATCGATAGTGGTATAGATGCCTGCTCCCTGCGCACGGGCTTGTGAGGCCTCTGAAGCGGTGCCCGATACGTCATTTCTTGTATAGTCGATTTTATTTTCAGAAATGGTGCTATTCTTTACAACAAGGGAGGAGTTATGTGCGAAGATTCCTGCACCGAAAGCCTGAAAATCAAGGTCGATATCTCCGGTAAGGTTCTGGATACTCAGTCCGATTTCATTTCCGGAAACCATGGATCGATCAATCTCGATACTGCTTTCATTGGTCGCAAAAATTCCGGCGCCACGCCCCAGAAAGTCCGTATTCGAGGTAAGGTTCAGACCGTCTCCACGAATGCGATTGGATCGCACCTCGGACTCTTCCACGGTTAGGTTGCAATTATCCAGTGCAATGGCTCCCGGAAAAGGTCCGGAATTCAGGTGTGCTGCCATAAGACGCAGGGTGTTGAATCCAATCAGACTATCATTTTCAAGACTCACCGTGGCATTGGTGCAATTTATGGCTACCGGTCCACCACCACGGGAGACATTATTTCGGATTCTGGTGTTCTTCAGGATCACCGCTGAATTGGCAGCGGCGTCGATCACCGGGTTGTCGGCGAGGTTGATCGAGAAGACTTGAACGTCATCGAGTGTAAGGGATGCGCCGTCGCCAAGAGCGATAACGGGATTTTCAAGCCAATTACCGGCGGGTACTTCGTCATGCGCTTCGATGGACAGCTTTTCGAGTGTGATGGTCTTTCCACTTTCCACCTGAAAAAGGCCGTCCGTAGAAACATGAATTTTGCTATTTACGCCATCACCGAAGAAGTGGATGTCGCGATCCAGCGTAAGTTTGTGAGTTGCTGCCAAATCCTCCCCCTGGCCGACGGGCGCGATGTAGATCGTCGTGCAACTCGGATCTTCCACGGCATCGGCGAGGGTCGAATGAGCATCGCTGGGGACCTCGCAATCTTGGCTTATAACGACACCCCCATCGGCGTCGTCGTCTGCGTCGGGGTCGGAGTCACCGTTAGCGTCGGGGTCGGAGTCACCGTTAGCGTCGGGGTCGGAGTCACCGTTAGCGTCGGGGTCGGAGTCACCGTTAGCGTCGGGATCGGA
>SKNI01000751.1 GCA_007120615.1 Myxococcales bacterium
ACGTCAAAGAGTTACGTGGTCTCTCCGGGGCGGGGATCATGGATTGCAAAAAGGCGCTTCAAGAGACCGATGGGGACATCGATGAAGCCCTTTCCTATCTGCAAAAGAAGGGCTCAGCGGCCGCGGAGAAGAAAGCCTCTCGAACCGCTGCTGAAGGACTGGTTCAGACCTGGTTGAGCGAAGACCAGACCGAAGCGGTTCTGGTCGAGGTCAACTGTGAGACCGATTTTGTCTCTCAGAATGATCAATTTCAGGCGTTCGTCGACAAACTCACCAAGACCATCGGCACCTCCGAGGCTACGAGCCTGGAGGAACTGCAGGATGTGAAAGTGGCGGGAACCGACAAGACCGTCGCCGAATACACCGCCGAGCAAATCTCGACCATTGGCGAGAAGATCAGCGTTCGCCGGTTTGTGCGCTACAACGTTAACGAAGGCCTGGTGGGAGAGTATATTCACGCTGGCGGCCAGATCGGAGTTCTGGTTCAGGTCGACGCCCCTGCCGGCGCCGACCGAGATGAGCTCGATGAGTATGCTCGGGACGTCGCGATGCACGTGGCAGCGATGAATCCGAAATATCTCCATGGTTCGGATATCCCCGAGGAAGACGAGGCAGCTCAGTCAGAGATTCTGACTGCCCGTCAGAAAGAAGCCGGAAAGCCCGAATCGATTATCCCGCGCATCATCGCCGGGCAGCTCGAGAAATGGCGAGCGGAGTCGGTGCTGGTCAGTCAGCCCTTCGTCAAGGATTCCGATAAGACCATCGGAGAGTTGACCGACGAGATCACCGGAGCATCTCTTGCCAGCTTCGTGAGATTCGAGGTGGGAGAGGGAATCGAAACTCACTCCAAGAGTCTGAGTGAGGAAGTCGCCGAGCAACTACGCGGTGATGCATAAAGCTGAAGTCCTGGCGCCCTTCGGGGCGCCTTTTTTTTGATCACTGCCGTTGGAGGCTTTTCCCATGAGCGAGCCAGAATTCCGGCGCGTCTTAATTAAATTATCCGGCGAAGCTCTCCAGGGAGAGCAAGGCTACGGGATCTCCCCGCAGACCCTGACGATCTTCGCCGAGCAGATCTGTGAGATTCAAAAAGCCGGGGTGGAAGTTGCCATCGTAATCGGGGGAGGAAATATCTTTCGCGGCGTCGCCGGCAGCACCGCCGGGATGGATCGGGCCTCAGCGGACTATATGGGGATGCTGGCCACTGTGATCAACGGCCTGGCCCTCCAGGATGCCATTGAGAGCCTGGGAGTTCAGACCCGGGTGCAGACGGCCCTTGAGATCAAGGAAGTAGCTGAACCTTATATCCGCCGTCGCGCCACTCGCCACCTGGAGAAGGGGAGAGTGGTGATCTTTGCGGCGGGGACCGGAAACCCCTACTTTACAACGGATACCGCGGCCGCCCTTCGAGCGATGGAGTGCCACGCTGAGGTGATTCTGAAGGCGACCAATGTAGACGGGGTCTACGACTCCGATCCTCAGAAAAATCCGGACGCAAAACGCTTCGACCAGTTGACTTATATCGACGTTTTGTCAAAGAATCTGCGAGTCATGGACTCCACAGCCATCAGCCTGTGTATGGATAACGGATTGCCGATCATCGTTTTTGATCTCAACCGAGTGGGAAATATGAAGCGAGTGATTTGTGGAGAGAAATTAGGGACCTTAATCTGTCCCCAATGACGCTCGGATTGGACAACTAAACAGATTTTTCGCGTGGGACCCGGCGGTTCCGCGCTTGATAAGGAGGAGTTATGCTCCCGGAAATTATGCAGGACCTGGCAAGCGAGTACGAAGATACTCTGGGCAAATTCAAAAAGGATCTGGCTAAGATTCGAACGGGCCGAGCCAACGTGGGGATGCTCGACGGGGTACGAGTGGAATATTACGGCTCCACTACGCCTCTGAATCAGGTGGCTACGCTGCGGGTTCCCGAGCCCCGGATGATCACGATCCAGCCCTGGGAGAAGACGGTGATTCCCGACATTGAAAAGGCGATCACCAGCGCCGATCTGGGACTCAATCCTTCCAATGACGGCACCATGATTCGGGTTCCCATTCCGGCCCTGACCGGAGAACGCCGGGAAGAATTGGTGCGCCAGGCCAGACGATTGGGCGAGGATCATAAGATCGCTCTTCGCAACCAGCGCCGGGAGGCCAATGACATGGTCAAGCAGCTGGAAAAGGCGTCGGATATCACCGAGGACGATATGCATCGGACCTTCGATGAGATCAACAGCCTGACCGATAAATATACCGCCAAAGTGGACGCCTTTCTGGAGAAAAAAGAAGAAGAAATCCGAGAAGTATAAGTAGGGCTCTCAGCAGAGGCGGCGCACGACTTGGACCCGGGTTCCGTCGGCAGGACTGATGGTGACCAATTTGCGCACCGGTCTAACCGGCGCGGACCCGACCAGTTGGAGCTCCACGCTCTCGAAGATCGCCGCCAGTATCAATTTCATCTCGTAGATCGCCAGGTTCGATCCGATGCAACGCCGTCGTGCTCCTCCGAAGGGAAGGTATTCGGTGGCTGAGTAGTTATGTTCCATGAAGCGGGCCGGCTGGAATTGGTCAGGGCTCTCATAGATTTCTGGGCGATGATGGGTCAGATAAATAGCAGGGGAGACGGTCACACCGGCCTCGATGGTGATTCCCTGAATCTCATAGGGCCGGGCTACCCAGCGGGCGATGATCGGTACGATCGGATAAATTCGAAGCGTCTCTTTGCAGATGGCGTCGAGATAGGCAAGTTTAGCCACTGCCCCTGTCGTGGGGTTGGGCCCCAGAGAGTCCAAACTCTTTCGAAATTGCGTCAATACGTTGGGGGTGGACAAGATCCAGTACACCGCCCAGGCCAGGGCGGTGGCTGTGGTTTCGTGACCGGTGGCGATCAAGGTGACCAGTTGGTCCCGGATCTCTTCGTCGTCGAGGTGTTCTCCGTCTTCATCGGTGGAGCAGAGCAATAGATCGAGGACGCCGTTGGGGGGGGTATTGGCCTGTTTTCTTCGTCGGTCGATCTCTTCGTCAACCAGACCGCAGGCCCGCTGAAGAGCGGCTCGGAAGTCTCGCCCCAGCTTACTCTGCTCGGTGCGTCCGTCGTCGTCGAGGCGCCCGATGAGCGCCAGATTAAAGCGATCGTTGCTGAGTATTTCGTCAAAGGCATCGGTGAGAGCCTCAAAGGAGCGCCCGGACTCGAGTCCAAAGAGCACTTTTAAGATGATCTTGAGCGACACTCGCTGCATGGCTTCGCGCATGGAGAACGACTGGTGGAGGGGCCAGTGGTTGAGCTCCTGGGTCGTGATTTCCTGGATCGACTTCCCAAAACGGGCGACCTTTTTTCGGTGAAAGGCCGGTAAAATCAGGCGCCGAAGTCGCCGATGGTGGGCGCCGTCGATCAAAAGCAACGAGCGACTCCCCAGTAGGGGCCGCAAAATCCGGTTTCCTTTGCTCGCCACCAGGACATCCTCGGGGGCGGAGAGGATATCCCCGATGGCCTTAGGATCGCTAAATAAAACGTATTTACCGTGGTTCTTTAGATCCAGTGTGAAGGGGGTCCCCAGACTCTCTTCGCACTCCTCAAGAAATGAATAAGGTCGACTCACCCATTGCATCGTTTGCATATTGGGAGAGATATCGGGTTCGGGAGGCAGGGTCATAAGATATACCGGTCAAGCTTAAAGTAATGTAGATAGTCTCAGGCATTTTAACGATCGATAAGGGATGTTGATTTCCTCCGGTCAAAATGCGAAGATTATAGGCAGGACATGACCAACTATAACATGAACCGGTGAGGAGCAATATAGAATATTTCAGATGATCTGGTGGAGTTCGCCACCCCTCTGTAAGAGTGAATTTCAGGGCGGCATCGAGGGGTTCACTGCACCTTTGCAGAGAACCCTTCTCCGCAATATAACAGTCAGCAACCAGAAGTAAGGCGAGGTAGAGAATGGTGGTCAAAGATCTCCCGAAGGCTCCAGATTCATCGATTGATCAGAAATTATTCCAATTGGTGTGTGATGCAATTGAGAGTGCTGCTAATTTTGAGATAGAAAGACCGATAGAGATACAGGACTCGCTGATCGACGATCTTTCGTTTGATTCTCTGTCAATATCGGTATTGGCCCTGGAATTAGAAGATCGGCTTGGGCAATCAATTTTATTAAATCGATGGGTGGAAAAGGTTAACAATCCTTCGGAGTTAACTGTGTTTTCTCTCTGTGAATATTTGGAGGTGTCTTATGACACGGACTGAACGGAAAAGGGTACAAAGTCCGAAGAAAAGTCCCCTTGAGGTTCGGGAGCGGCAGGGGGTGTGGTGGGTCTATTTTGATACGCCGGGCAGCGCAGTCAATATCGTGACCCAATCGGCAGCGGAAGGGATTCTGGAGGTGATGAAGCGGGCCGAGCGCCAGGAGCCCCGGGCGGTCGTCTTTATTAGCGGCAAGGAGACCAGTTATATCAACGGAGCCCAGTTGATGATGGCCAGCGCCGTACAATCGGCAGCAGATGTATATCCCCTCACCGAATTGCTGCGAGCAGCCTACGGATCGGTTCGGGCTTCGAAAGTGCCTACAATCGCTGCGATTCGGGGAACCTGTTATGGGTGCGGGGTCGAGTTTACCCTCAACTGCGATCATCGGGTGGTCTCGGACCGGGGGCCGACTCAATTCTATATGACGGAATTGGCGGACTATCTCGATACGCCGGCTTTTGGCAGTACGCAGCGTCTTCCCAAGCTGATGCCTCTGCCGGAGGCGGTCAATTTCTTGATGTGGGGAAAGCGATTTCGGGCCGAGGAAGCGGTCTTTTGTGGCCTGGCCAGTCAGGTGATCGAAGGTGAGGATTTTGAAAAAGGGGTCTTTGATTTCATCGAAGCTCTGCTCGCCGAGGACTTTACCCCGCCCGCTGTGACCCATCTATCAAAAGGGGAGCGCCGAGATTATGAGGCTTCGATATGGGAGGCGATTGCGCAATTGCCTCCGGAGTACCGTCGGGTGCATCAGGCGTGCTTTGAGTTGATGGTTCACGGAGCCAATAAGGAGACGGTGGAGCCCGCCGATATTAAGTTGGAGTTGGATGCCTGTGGGGAAAGCCTGGTACAGCCGGTGGCCCATCGGGCCCGATCCCTTCTATTTGTGCGACAACTCGCGGAGCGGGTCTGTCTTCGGAGGCCACCAGAACCAAAGCCCCTGCTCTTTGTGATTCCTTCTACAGAGCCCGAACTGGCCGACTTTCGAGAGGAGATCGTTGAGAGTCGATATTGGCGAGGTCAGGTGGTCGATGAACTCGATGTTGCCGCCGATCCTACTGCTATTTCTTATGAGTTTCGACCGTTGACCGAGCGCGAGCAGGGCTCATCGGCCGGTGATCTGGTCGTGAGGTATTCGACCGGGATTAATAGCGACGAACCAGTGGAAGGCCCCGGACTCATTTATAAAAGACCGGTTCCCGGACTGAAGCGGTGGAACGATGGGCTTGAGCGTCCTCAGGGAGGGGCGACGATGTTAGTGGAACTCGCCGGCCACCGGGCCCCAGGTGAAGCGGAGAAGCAACTCTTTGATTATCTCACGGAGTTCGATGCGGCAGTGATCTTTAGTCGGCCTGATGATGCTTTCGCCTGTGATGTCATGAGCATGGCTTATCTTGCTCCAATGGTCAGCTGGGTTACTGCCGGCCACTCCCCGGAGGCGATCTTTGGGGCGATGCACGATTTTGGATTTATGCGAATGCCTTTCGAATTATTGGAGTCCGTCAAGCTCTCTTCGGGACTGCATCGCGGTCTTGTTGCGCGTTGTGCAGAAGGGCACAAAGAGCAGGCCCTGATAGAAGCAATGGAAGTCCTTGGGTCGTCCAC
The DNA here is from genome assembly GCA_007120615.1 of Myxococcales bacterium. Classification (GTDB taxonomy): domain Bacteria; phylum Myxococcota_A; class Bradymonadia; order Bradymonadales; family Bradymonadaceae; genus SKNI01. The sequence continues at coordinate 5,852 of SKNI01000751.1, forward strand.
TCAGAAATCTACCGAAGGCTCCACAGAACAAGATTGGCCACTGTTGATGGACGCGATTTTATTATCTCTTCTTCATGGTGTGAATGAATTGGTCAGCGGAAAAGTAGTGCCGAAGGCAGCGGTCGCCGACGTGATCGCGCGGGAGTTATTGGATTTTCCGATCGCCCGGGGCACGCTATGTCAGTGGGTAACTCCGGATCGCGTAGCGGAAGCTCTGGCAAGAGGTTCACGACTGGAGCAGTTAATTTCCAACGATGTTCGCCGTCTGGCGACAAGTTTCGTAGAAGAAGGACGGGCGTTTTATGTCTGATAATAAGAGCGGGGAGAAGCGGGAGAGCGGTGTGGTGTTGCGAAGACGGGATGAAGAGATCCCCGAGGCCACATTGCGGACCCTTCCCGATGAGAAGTGGAGTCTGCCCTGGATTTTTCACCACCGGGCTCTCCACGACCCAAATCAAGAGGTCCTTTATCAGGTGAGTGTGTCGCGAAGCGGTCTGGAGGCAGAGACGGTTCGCTACGGTGAGTTGCTGCAACAGGTTCGGGGAGCCGCCGATAAATTGGCCGGGTTAGGAGCAGAGGAGGGCGACCGAGTGGTGTTGATGATTCGCAGTCCCTCCGATTTTCTGGCCTGGTTTTTTGCGGCGATGGGATTGGGTCTGATTCCCGTCCCCCTTCCACCGGTGGGCAAGTTTGGGATCTCTGAGGCGTTCCGGTTGCGAATCAACG
>SKNI01000202.1 GCA_007120615.1 Myxococcales bacterium
ATTTGGCGACTCCGAAATCGAGCAATTTCACATGCCCTTCCGTGGTGCACATCAGGTTATGCGGTGAGATATCCCGATGAACCAGGCCCAGGGGTTGGCCATCGAGATCATGCAATTCATGGGCGGCGTGGAGACCTCGACAGCTCTGTTCTACGATCGAGACGATCACCTCGATGGGCATCACTCGATCTTGTTTCTGGGCCAGTAATAAAATCTCCCGCACCGTGGACCCATGAATATACTCCATGGCGATATGATAGGAATCTTGCTCCTGGCCGAGTTCGTAGATCTGGACCACGTTGGGATGGGAGAGCCGGGCTACGATTCGGGCCTCCCTCAAGAACATCGTCACAAAGGAGGGCTGATCCGCGAGGTGAGGCAAAATCCGTTTGATCACCACGGGGCGCTCCAATCCCCCCAGTCCACGCTCTCGCGCAAGAAAGATCTCTGCCATTCCACCCGTGGCCAGCCGGGTCAACAGCTCATACCTTCCGATCATTTTTGGTGCGTTCTCGATCTCGGCCACACATTCCTCTCGTCGTGAAGCTACCCAAGATAGCCTCCATTGTACGGTTTTTTTGTCCCACGTCACATTCCCTGTCTGATTATCCTTCGACCAGGCCAAAAGATCGCCAATTTTCTCGACCCGGAGCTTTGATTTCCAACCTGCAGCGGGGTACCAATACTGTGGTAGAATTGCCTATCGGCGCCTAATCTTCAGGAGCAAAATCATCATGTTTCGACCCGTCTCGCTCATTATCTTCGCGCTTCTCACGGTGGTCGGCCTGTTTTTGATGACCGGCTGTCGGGCTGCTGAATGCCGACAGATGTCCCAATGCTGCTCCGCCGTTCAGAATATGGACGGCGTCGGTCCGGCGTGCAAAGGACTCGCCGACGGGACCAAAGATCCCACGACCTGTCGGGCAGTGCTGCGCACGATTGGTTATATGCTTGAGGACCAAGATGAGCCGCTTCCCGATTCTTGCCAACAATAATCCGGAGTTCCCCCGTGAATAACGAGATCATTTCTCAATCGTGGAAACCGCTGGCCGCCGATGAGCTCTGGCACTGGCTTCTGGTTGATGACGGAGCTTGCGAAAGTGACTCTAGCGGGGAAAACGAGAACCCGAAGTGGCGCCTGCAATGGCACAACCGCGGCGAGGCCAGGCGCCATATCCTTCGAATCAAAGACAGCAGACTGGCCAGCGCCCTCTTTCCGTTTTCCGTGCTCCACACCGAAGAAACGATCGTAGACATCGTGGCAGTGCCGGGCAGACCGCTATCTTCGGTCAACTGGAGGGGTCTGTCGCAGTTGGAGATTCGAAAGCTCTTTGAGGGGCTCGGCAGCCGGCTTCGCCACCTCCACGATATGCCGGCCCCCTCCGGATTTGGCGACCCTGAGATTGGCCAGCGATATCAGACGATCAACGCCTTTATGGCGGCCCGATTTTCCGATCTCAGCAACCGCCTCCAGGTGGTGGAGTCGGAAGATTTGCGCGATCAATCGGTGCGCTTGCTCGCCGGTTTGCGCCAGGAATTGAGTATCTTTCATCCTCACGGACGAAGTTGTTGGACCATCGGCCGACTCAGCGCCGATCGAATGCTCTATGATGAAGAGTCCGGAAAGATCGAAGGGATCCTCGACCTGGGGTGTCTGGCCCTTCGTCCCCCGGAATATGATCTGGCAGCTCTTCGAGCCTACGGAATCCTCACCGACCATCCGGTCGCCGATCGGGGATTCTGGAAGGGCTATCAAGCAGCGCTCACCCGGGATCTGGAGCGACGCTTTGACTATTTCGGGCGACTGATCGAGTTGGAACGACTCCTGGGCTATCCCGCCGGACTCCAGTAGCAACTTCGATCAACCGGGCTTTGGCACATCGTCTTTGATGCGAGGAATGACGATCGTTCCGAATACCTCCACCAGATCACGATCCAATTTATCCCCGTCGGACTCCCACCCCAGAATCTCCAGGGCTCGATCGATACTCGCGGCTTTTCGATAAGGCCGATCGCTTGCTGTGAGAGCGTCGAAGATGTCGGAGATCGTCAACATTCTCACCTGGGGTAAGATCGCCTCCCCCATGATCCCCTTGGGATAGCCGCTTCCGTCGAGCTTCTCGTGGTGTGCGCCCGCGATGCAAGGGATTCGCTTCAGCTCCGTACTCCAGGGAATCTGAGCAAGGTAGGATTCACTCAGGGCGGCGTGGCTGCGCATCTCCACCCATTCTTCCTCGTTCAGTGTGCCCTTTTGGATGCAGAGGTTCTCCACCTCCAGGGGGCTCAATAAGCGCTGCGGTTGACCGTTAACCCCTATAAATGTGCGCGCTCCCACCGCTTTGACCTGAGCGATCTCATTATCCTCTAGAAATCCCTTGGTCGAGATCTCACGAAGCCACTCAAAGATCTCGTCGATCTCATTGCAATAATTTTCGTATTGCGTGTCGATACGGGCCAGGCCTCGCCCGTCACTGCGCACTTCTCCGGTCTCGATCTTCTGAAGATAGGCGTGAAGCCAGTTTCGATAGGCCAACTCCTTGACCGTCTGAAACCGCTGGTAGATCAGGCGCATCTTCTCCGGGGGGAGGCGGGCCCCTTTTTGAATCACGTCCTCACTAACAGCAATTTTACCGAAGTCATGGAGCAAGGCGGCGTAGCGCAGCTCCGTCATCTCATCGGGGTCAAATTGGATATCTGCCAGTCGGCCGGTCTCGATCTCGTTACACACCTCGGCCAGGGTCACCGTATAATGGGCGACGCGCTCGGAATGACCGGCGGTAACCGGGTCACGAGCCTCAATTGCGTTGACGCTCGCCGCGACGAACCCCTCGAACATCTCGACGATACTCTCCGTCAGCCGGGCTCGCTCGATGGCAAAGGCAGCGTTGGAGGCCAGGATATTAAATAGTTCGAGATCATGACGGGTAAAGAGGCTGCCGCGGCCTCGGGTATCTACCTGCATCAGCCCGAGCAATGACTTCTGGCCCACAAGGGGGGCGCACATACAGGCGGTGATCTTGGCGTCGAGGATGCTCTGGGTCACTTCCGTGCCGAGCGAGTCTTTCACGAAGAGAATGCTCTCTCGAGTTTCCGCCACCCGCCTGAGAATGCTGGTGCTGAGGATTGGCTCTTCATCCTCTCCGGGAAGTGGTAATTTCCCGCGGGCTCGCGTCATAAACGGTCGTTGGGTGCTGAGTACTTCCGGATCCGACCCCAGTGAGACAGCGAAGAAATTGGTGGCCGGGAAGGCGTCGAAGGTGGCCTCCACGATCATGTCGAGAACTTCATCAAGAGCAGTCAGTCCGTTGAGCTGACCGGCGAGGCGAAAGAGCACTGCAAGGCGGGTATCGGCGCTCTGCAATCGCTGATTGATGGTCTGCACCGGCTTATGAGCCGTGGTGATCAGACGCTCGCCATCGTTGCCGGACTCTTCGGCCCCTCTCATCTTATCGTCGTGTAAATTAGCGGTATCTTTGCGCTTCCGCAGAACAGGTGCCGCGGAAATGGTGACCCGAATCAGGCTCGACCCGAGCTGAACTTCGGCCCCATTGGTCAGGGAGACATGCTTGGCATGTTCTCGATCGTTTAGTCTCATCGAGACTTCGTCGATGAGCACCGTAGAGCCATGTCGGCTTTTCAGATCGCGAAAGACCACCTCCCCGGCCTCAAAAACAAGCTCGGCGTGGCGGTTGGAGACAAATCCGTCGCGCAATACAAAGTCATTGCGGTGATCCCGGCCCATGGAGACTCGCTCCTGGCGAAAGCTCTCCGTAAGCCCTGTATCCGGGCCACTGACCACTGTCAGCGAAATCATACAATCTATTCGCGATTGCGACTCTGGTTGCATCTCGTCCTCTAACCAGGATCAAACTTCATAACCGGCGACCATTTTGCCATAGCCGTGGACCGATGTCGAAGCCCGCGATTCGGAGGGGTGTGATCGGATCCATCCAGTCGGTATCATTGAAACTTCTCATGGATTCACGGAGCGCGGACGTCCCCGTCCACATCAAACGAAAAGCGCTTTTTTTCATGCGGATGGGGACGTCCGCGCTCCTTTTCAATCTCGTTCTACCGATCAACGTAGATCATACCGGATTCGGAGTGATTGGATCCGGAAAACGGTGATTGATTCGAAGAAGTGGGGTGAGGACTTAAAACAACCCCACCTGGCGCAGCGGTGGAATGGTCCGATATGCCATGGATTCAACCACTCCAATTGGCCCAAGATGCGCTGGGGCGAGGCGCGTCCCAATAAGACGTTGGATGTGGTACGCGTCCGTCCAACCTGGATGATTCATGATCCCATTGAAATTTTTGTACCCCCGGGAATGTTCCCGGGCAGTCCCGTGTACACTCTACGATGTTTAGCTAGTGATGTCTCCCCGGTAGCCCACCTGATGTCAGAAAACTCCCTCGAAAAAACGCGGTACCGATTCTCGCCGATGCGGCGCGAGCACTTGCGGTCTACCGCCGACGTTCACCGCCTGAACTTTGCCTGGCTCATCCGCCTTCGCTGGGTAGCCATCATCGGACAATCGGCGGTGATTCTGGCATCCCGCCTCATGGCGGACGTGGACTTTCCCTATCTGATTTTAGCGACGGTCTTATTTGTAGAAGTGCTCTCCAATCTCGCTCTGATCGCCTGGGCCCGCACCGGTCGACCTCGTCACGAAGCCCTGGGGGCGCTGGTACTCATCGCCGATATCGTATTTTTAACGGCGCTCCTATTCTTCACGGGAGGAGCCAACAACCCCTTCAGTCTGCTCTACTTCATCCACGTCGCTCTGGCCGCTCTGGTGCTCAAGCCACTGTGGACATGGTTGGTAACGGTGATCAGTATCGGAGCGTATATCGGGCTGTATTTCTTTCATTTTTCAGCCCATCTTCCCTGGGCCAGCCCGTCGGAGATCCTGACCATTCAGACCCAGGGAAAATGGGTCGCCTTTATCGTCACTGCCGCGGTGATCGCGTTTTTCATCAATATGATTCAAAACGCCTTAACCCGTCGTGACCAGGAGTTGATCCAGGCCCGGGACGCGCAGATGAGAAATGAGCGTCTGGCCAGCCTTGCGACTCTGGCGGCGGGAGCAGCTCACGAGTTTTCCACCCCCCTGTCCACGATCGCCCTGGTGGCCAATGAGCTGCAACGGGGGCTGGAAAACGAGGACATTGCCTCCCATTATCTGGAGGATACGGAGCTTATCCGCGATCAGGTGGAGCGCTGCCGCGATATCCTGCGTCAGATGTCCGCCGATGCCGGGGAATCCATGGGCGAGATCGCAAGACCGGTGGCCCTCAAGGAGTTGATCGAACATACCCTGGAGGGGTGCCGCGACTCCAAGCGAGTCGTCGTCTCCATTGAGACCGCTCGCCACGCCGCGTTGACCGTTCCACCGACGGCTCTGGGACAGGCGCTGCGAGGGCTGGTCAATAATGCTCTGGAAGCCAGCTCCAGTCAGCAGACGGTGAACCTCATCGCTCGTGAAGAGAACGAAGAGATCGTGGTCGAGATTCGCGATCAAGGAGTGGGCATGACCCCGGAGGTGCTCGACCGGGCGGCGGAGCCATTTTTCACCACCAAAGAGGCCGGTCAGGGGATGGGCCTGGGGATCTTTTTGGCCCGCACCCTGGTGGAGAAAATCGATGGTCGCCTCCACCTACGCTCCTCTACCGATGAGGGGACCACGGTTCAGGTCTTTTTGCCCGGGAGTCAACTCGATTCCCCCCCGACATCGCCCGAAATTCTTGGTACAAATTAGTCATCTGTAGTTGCTCACCAAAGAGGTCTCCAATGGACGAAGAACGAACGCTGTTGATCGTCGATGATAACGAGATTTTTCGCGATCGCCTGGCCCGCGCATTTTCCGACCGCGGTTTTGAGGTCCGAAAAGCTCAAGATTACGATACCGCCATCACCCTTGCCCGCGAGGAAAGTCCGGAGTGGGCGGTGGTCGACATGCGGATGCCCGGGCGAAACGGGCTCGAAGTGGTCCGGGATCTCAAAGAGATCGATCCTCAGACCAAGATCGTGGTGCTGACGGGATACGGCTCCATCGCCACCGCCATCGATGCCGTTCGCCTGGGCGCGATCAACTATCTTCAGAAGCCCGCCGACGCCGACGATATCATCGCCGCCTTTTCTCGCGGCGAACAACCACCGATGTCGGCCTCCGATCACGACTACCAGGCTCCCTCCCTGGCCCGCGCCGAGTGGGAACATATCCAGCGGGTCCTGGCCGACTGCGGAGGCAATATCTCCGAGGCCGCCCGCCGCCTCGATATTCACCGCCGCACCCTGCAGCGCAAACTCGATCGCTATCCACCGCGGGAGTAAAATGGCCACCGGACGAACACTTTTCACTTAGCGACAATTTGCCTCATAGCGATTCTCACGGTAGTGGTTATCTTGTAGGCTGCATCATCAACGTCACCACGTCTCCCAACATAAGGAAGAGAAGATGTCCGACTCCAAACCACTTAATCGCCGAGAATTTATGGAACGAGCGGCCCTTCTGGGCGCTCTGACCGTGGGCGCAGGATCCCTCCTTGCGG
>SKNI01000488.1 GCA_007120615.1 Myxococcales bacterium
CAAAAAGCGCTTTTCTTTTCATGCGGACGGGGACGTCCGCGCTCCTGCTATCTCGATAGATTGAATATTTTGTCTAGCTCCCCGTCGTGATAGCGTTACCTAACGCCTCTGGAAGTGACTTACTCCCCGTATTTCCCGGACCGAAAGATGACCAATCGCACTTTATTAATCGTTTTGACCGTAACGTCGCTGATCTTTTTGGCCTGCGCCGGAGGCAGCAGCAACGTGTCGGATCAGTCTCGTACAAACCTCGATGAACAGCCCATGCCGGGCGGGCAATTTATGCAGCTCTTAGAGGAGTTGAACACCATCGAGTTGCCCGAAGAACGACTGGCCCGTATCGACCAGGCGGCCCGAACCAATCATTTCCTGGCCAGTCAGATCCGGGATATGATCAACGTCTTTGATCATACCGATGATCGGCTGCGAGCTCTGGAATTGACCAGCTCTCAACTCGTCGACCTGGACAATACCTATTCCACGATCATCTACAATCTTCCCGAGGAAGAGCGAGCCCACGCCCAGGCGATCCTCAACGCCACCGGTGCTGAGCGCGAAGCGATTATCGCCGAGCGGGAGCGCCAGGAAGAAGAAGAGCGGCGAATTCGTCGTGAAGAGCAGCGCGCTCGCATGCAGGAGGAGATGGCTCGTCAGCAAGAGCGCCGAGATCAGCAACGCCAGGAGCAAGCCTCGCAGCCAGGCGCTGCCGGTGGCGGTGGCGGTGGTGGCTCCAGTCAGACCTGTTGTCTCAACGGACAATTTTTTGAGTGCCCCAGCGCCGCGGCCGTCGCCAAATGCGTTCCCCCCCGATTTGTACAGTGCATCTCGGAGACCATGGACGTCTTCACTTGCAGCGAAAAATATCCGCCAGACCCCTCCGATTGTAACCGAACCCCGGCCCGCGATGGCGAGTGCTGAAAACTCTCAGTCCTCGTCCATGATCAGGTCCAACTCCCGCCGGGCGCGCCGGGTCATCAGCCCCACGATGGCGGCGATGGCCACGGCGCTCAGCCCCCACAATAAATAGGTCGGCCCGCCGGGTGCTTCCTCCATGGCCAGCGCCCGGGAGAGGTCTCCAGTGGCCGCACCAACGTAGACGTAAGCGATCGACGTGGGCAGCATCCCAAGCCAGGTAGCCGCGGTGAACCGGCGCCCGTCTACTCGGGTCAACCCGAAGAGATAATTCAACACCGTAAAGGGCAACACCGGCACCAGCCGTGTCAAAAAAGCCATCTTAAAGCCCTCCCGGGAGATGGCCCGCTCCAGGGCTTTGAATCGGGGCCTCGTCTCGGCCCGGGCCTGCACCGCATCTCGGGCGACGTAGCGGCTGATCGCAAACGCAACCACTGCTCCCAGCGTGGTGCAGATCGACACCAGCGTGATTCCCCCTGCAAACCCGAAGAGAAACCCGGCGCTGATGCTCATGATGGTCGCCGGAATAAAGAAAATCGTGCCTGCGAAGTAGAGCAGCCCGAAGACCAGAGCGCCAAGAGCCCCGGCCTCTTCAATCCACCCTGCCGAGGCGATCACCCAGGCATCCACCGGGCTTACCACGGCAGCCGTCGCCAGGGCGACCAGCGCCACCAGCCCTACAGCAATTTGCTTGGTACCCCGGCTCTTTTCCATATTGATTCTCGATCAAACGCTTTTGAGGCCGCTCAACATCCCTCGGGGTAGGTACAAAACCCATCCTGAAAGGTCCCCCAGAAGTTCGGATTATACATGCAGCAGCCCTGTCCGGCGTCGCAATAAAGGGCCGGGTCGTCGTAGGGTCGACACCAGCAGGTTCCCCAGTCGTCACAATACCCTGAGGGGCACTCGGCGTGGGTCGTACAGGAGGAGGTTCCCGGGTCCTGACACTCCTGATTTCGACAGATATAATCGCCGGGGCACTGGGCATCAGAGGTGCATCCGTCCATACAGGTGCCGGAGAGACAATAGCCATCGTGGCAATCCTGATCGGAGAGGCACTCCACACAGGTATTGTCGGCGGTGCAGATCTCGGTGGGCCCGCAATCATCGTTGACCTGGCATTCTACGCATTGACTGCTGGGGTCACAGACGTGGGTTCCCGGACAATGATCGTCGTTTTCGCACTCCATACAGGTATGAGCCGACGAACAGATCTGGCCGGGGCAATCAGCGTCGAAGACGCATTCGCGACAGACCCCCGAGGTGACGTCACAGACGTCGGGGCAATGGACGTCTTCCAGACAACCCACACAGGAGGCGTCGCTACTTCGGCAATAGCCCTCGTCGCAATCGCTATTTTCGAGACACCCCACGCAGGTCAACGTGTCGGGATCGCAGTCGGTGGGGCCTTCACAATCGTCGTCATCGACGCAGCCCACACAGACCGACTCGTGGCAGAGCATCTCGTCGCAATCTTCATCGCCGACACACTCCACGCAACTGGTGGTCTCCAGATCGCAGACCTCCCCGAAGGTGCAGTGGCCGTCCTCGGTACATCGAACGCACTCTTCCTCCTCGATATCGCAGAAGGGGTACTCCGGCCCCGGGCAATGGTTGTGGGCCGTGCACTCCACACAGATCATATACTCATTGCAGACCGCCGGGCCCTCGCAGTCATTATTGACCTGACATTCCACGCACTGATTCTCGGCAATCTCACAGACCCCTTCGAGGCAATCATCATCTCTCAGACATTGCACACATTGCCCATCTCGGTCACAGACCAGCTCCCCCGGGCAGTCGTCACTGGACTCACATAAGTCTGAATCAGAAACGTCGGCATCGGGTTCACCATCGCCGTCGGGCTCCCCGGCATCGGGTTCACCATCGCCGTCGGGCTCCCCGGCATCGGGTTCACCATCACCGTCGCCATCGACCACGTCCGGCTCCTCATCGATCTCTCCCTCGATGATCCCCGAGGCGCAGCCTCCGAGCACCACAAAGACGCAACTCAAAACCATCATCAGCATTTTGGTAGAGATTCGGATTCGCATAGCCATTCCAATACAGAGGCATTCCATACCTATGATTGTGACCGAAGAGCGGGCCTGTGACAAATTATCCGGCACGTGTGAGCCAGACCCGTCCTCACAGCGGTCGACGAGCCACGCCTCGAATGCTGGGCCGCACAAAGGGAAGAGCCTTTCTCATGCTCTCTCGATCTATGGTTTTCAACGTAAAACCGGCGCCCTCAATGGCCGCTTCCGTGCGCCGTGTGAGATGACAATTTCCCGCACATCGACGCCAGACCGGCTCCACAAGACGCTGAATGCGGTGGCGACCGGGTCTCTCCGAGGCAACGTGTTCCACAAAGATCAGCTCCCCCCCGGGACGCAACACCTCATAAATCGAGCGCAGCGCCCCGTGAATATCCGGAACCGAACAGAGCACCAGGGTGATGACCACGGAATCGAAACTCTGAGCCTCTACCCCCAGATTCTCGACCCCTTTATCACTGAGGACAAATCGACCATCGTCAAGATCTTCGATTCGCTTCGTCAGTTTTTCCCGCATAAACCGGTCCGGCTCCGAGAGGATGACTTCCTCCGCCGCCGGGGAGTAATAACCCAGATTCGCCCCGGTTCCCGCCCCCACCTCCAGCACCCGGCCACTGGCCACTCCCACAAGCTGGCGGCGCCAGTCTCGAAGACAGGCCTCCTCGATATTTTCCATGAAGCGATCGTAGATGCGAGCGACAAGCCAGTTCATAATGGATTTCCAAACGTGTCAGGGACAACTCGTGAAGCAATAATCCGGTCCACTGCCGTAATAACAACAGGTCAGCCCCGGACCACAGAGGTCATCGGAAGGGTGATTGCAGGTGCAATTATCAAAGGAGTCGCACACCCCGGAAAGACAGTCCGAGCCGGAGGTGCAGGTCACCGATTGGGGAGCCGTGCATTCATCCTGATAGCATACATCATCGCCGGGGCAATCATTATCTGAAGAACAGCCGTAGCATTGATTATTGGCGTCGCAGAGTCCAGGGTTGCAGTCTCCGTCGACCAGGCATTCCACGCATAGATTGTCAGCCCCGCATACCCCGTCGGCGCAGTCATTATTGAAGACGCACTCCACACATAGATTGTCGGTGCTGCAAATATCAGACCCCGAGCAATCGCTGTTATTTCGGCACTCCACGCATTCAAGCTGGGAGGTGCAGACCCCGTCGGGGCAATGCACGTCCTCCTCGCATTCCACACAATAATTGGAGCTGGCGCAGACGCCGTCGGGGCAGTTTTGGTCGGCCACGCAGGCTCGACAGACGTTGGTGTCCACATCGCAGAACCAATCACCACAATCGCCGTCGGCCACACAGCCCACGCAGGTGGCGTCTTCCTGACGGCAAACCCCCTCGTCACAATCGGAGTTCTCCACACAACCCACGCAGGTCTGAGTGTCCAGATCGCAGGTTGTGGCTCCCGAACAATCGCCATCATCGATGCACCCCACACAATCGCCCTCGTCGCAGACCCCCTCTTCACATTCGGCGTCCTCTACGCATCCCACACATTGATGGTCCGGAGAGCACACAAGATCGCCGTCGCAGTGATTATTGGCAGTGCACTCCACACAGCGGCGATCGCCGTCGACGTTGCAAAACCCCTCTTCACAGTGGCTGGTGGTCAAACACTCAAAGCATAATCCCGTGATCGGGTCGCAGACCCCCGGAGCGCAATCGCTATTGCCCTGGCACCGGGGGATGCAGAACCCTTCATCAATATCGCATACTTGCGACTCATCGACACAATCGTCTTCGCCGCTGCAGGGGATGGGGTCGCCGTTGTCGCCATCTCCATCAGGGCCGCTCGCTGCATCGGCGTCGGCGTCACCATCGGCATCGGGGTCTCCATCCGAATCGACGTCGTGGTCTCGTACTCTGCTGTTGACATCGTCGACAGGGCCGGTGTCCGCAAGCTCACCTCTATTTTCGGAGCCTTCCTCACCGAGATCTCCTACGGCACACCCGGTACAGACCAGGAGTGCACAAATAATCCAGACAATGTGGTGGCGCATAATAGAGATCCGGGAGTGATACATCAGAACAACCAATGCTATAGCCTACGGATTACCCCAACAGAGAACAAGTAAATGCTCCCACCAGGGTGTGAGCCAGATCCTCGGAGCGGAGACGTCTGCGCTCCGCGACGCCAGAGACATAGAGGCCATAAGTTAATGTTTTTCTTGACTTTTTCAGACCGTGGAAACCTTATTCACCACGCACCTACCTCGTCTCCTATAGGGGGGAAGGAAACGTCTTTCCCATAAGCCCGCTCAAACACCGAGCGGACCCAAAGGAGAACCACATGGCAACCACCGACAATAAAGCTCTACTCATCAAGTGGCTCAACGGAGCTTACTCTCTGGAGACGACCCTGGTCGGCATGTTGGAAAATCAAGCCGATCGAGCGAGCGACTTTCCCGACTTTCAAAACCGTATTCAAGGCCATCACGAAGACACCAAACGCCACGCCAATATCGTCAAGGGCTGCATCTCGCGACTCGGCGGGGATGTCTCCGAGGTTCGAGCGGGCATCTCCAAGTTATTCGGCGAAGCCCAGTCTCAGTTTCTGGGGGCCTTTGGGGACTCCATCATCAAGGATGCCCTTGTGGGAGCGACCTCCGAGCAATTCGAGATTGTTTCCTATAAGGCGATCATCGCCCTCGCCGATAAGATCGGGGACGATGAAACCTCCCGGGTTTGTCAGGAGATCCTCAAAGAAGAAGAAGAGATGTTGGAATTCTTCTTTGAAAATATCGAGGAAATCGTAGACCAGGGCATTGACCGGGGCCTCTTTCTGGGTTGACTCCTCGCCCTCGGAACGCAATCGAGATGCCGGATCGTCGATGCGATCCGGCATCTATGGGCGGTCTGAGGGGCGCTCTTCCTGTTCCTGTTGTTGGCCGGTCTTCAACATCTGTCGGACGGCTCGCTGATGCATCGTCTCCAGACGCAATAGTTGGCCGTCGGCCTGCACCTCCAGTCGCCGAGCCGGCACGTCTGCGAGCACCGGATAGAGCTTACGGGCATCCAAAATCAACTTCCACAACCCCTTTCGGGCCTGCACTGCGGCCATCAAAAACTCCAACTCCAGCACCCGACTCAACGGAGAATACCTGGTAAATTCCCCGTTAAACTTAAAACGACCCGCCTTCTCGGCCAGCCAGGCCCCGGCCATCTTGAGCTGTGACGGTTCCACCTCCAGTCGGTCCAGAAGATCGGAGAGCGTATCTCGCTCTTCCTCTAATTCTTCGCTCATCTGATGGAGTTCATCGCCGAGGGGGTTATTGCTATTACTTTCCGCGACCCGCCGCATGAAATCGACTCCCCCCTTAGCCATGGCCAGGTGATCTTTGAGATAAATACTGAGGTAACGGTTCGTCATATCGTCCTCCTTTTTGTGCTCATTACAACTGACTCCTCATGCTGAAAATGAACACCAGCGCCCGGGCACATAACTTTAATTCTCCTTGCTCTCTCTTAGGGTGTGGTGACCTTGAGCGGTGAATCTCCTCTTCTTCAGGGACTCTCGCGATGACTCCGGCGGAAAGCTCTGTGCCACAATCCACTCGGGATG
>SKNI01000115.1 GCA_007120615.1 Myxococcales bacterium
CAATGCGCGAATTCTTGGCGGCAATACTAATGCGACGGGGATCGAGATGAGAAACTCCGATCAGATCGCCGTAACGCACTCCATCATCTCCGGGCACCAAAACGGCCTCTCCATCAACGATGGTCAGGCCATCGTGCGTGGTGCTCTCTTTCAGGGGAACAGCCATCAGGGAATCCTACTGGAGGGACCGGATTCTCCCGGCGATACATTCGCCAATCAACTTTTCATGGAAGGATCGATTATCGACGGCAGTGGCGCCAACTCTCAGATCGGCTCCACCGGTCTTCGGACGACCGCATCGCTGGTCAGCATCCAGGACTCTTCGATCAAAAATCATCGGGGTCCAACCTTTCAGGAAAAGGGAACCGGGATCCACTCCACGGCCAGCTACGTTCGTCTCCACGGATCCTCGGAGATACGTGATAATCGCGGTCCCGGAATCCGAAGCGAAGAGAGTCGTCTCTGGGTCTCGGGCCCGACTCGAATCGATGGCAACCAACGCGGGATCTTAGCCAAACGACTGGACGGTGGGCTGGATTCTTATTTCCTGCAGGGGCTATTCTCTCCTACCGAAGACAATCCGCTCTTTATTCCCACAGAAGCATTCGCCGACAATATCGATATCGAAGCCAGTCTATTTCCCACCGATACTATCTTCCCCACCGATACTTTCTTCCCCACTGATACTTTCTTCCCCACTGATACTTTCTTCCCCACCGATACTTTCTTCCCCACCGAGGGGATAGAAGTCGTAGACTTATTTCCAACCGATACGTTCGCGGAGGGCGATCCGTTATTTCCCACTGATACTTTCTTCCCCACCGATACTTTCTTCCCCACCGACACGTTTACTTTTTTTCCCGGCGATCAATTCTTCCCCGGAGGCTCCGCCGGCCCTTTCTCTCCGGCCGCCGCCGACATGGATGAGGCCGATATCTGGTCGATGGTCGCCGTCACCGGAGGGGTGAGCTTCTCCGACAACCTGGAGGCTGGAATCCACACCCAGGACTCCGGCCTCCTGATGCACGGGATCACGGTCGGAAATACCCAGTCCGTACCCGACTCGATGTCGATGATGTTGAGTTCGACTCCCACCCTTGCCCACGGCGTGGTCGTGGAAGCGGCCCCCTTTACCCACCTTGGCTCGTCGGTGATCATCGACAACAGCGGAGTGGGAGTATTGGCCACCGATGTGCGAGAGCGAAGCTGGCAGAACGTGGACTCGGCCTTCGGAAACGGCGTCCCCCCCATCTCCATGCTCTCTTATGACACCATCTTCCTGGGTAATACCGTCGGTGGTGCCCAGATCTGGAACGACGGCTCCATGGGCTCGGTCGGGGTTGTGGACACCAGCTTCATCCGAAATCAGACCATGGGTCTCTTCGTCGGACAGCAAAATGCCCATATTCAGAACTCTGACTTTTTGTTGACCTCGGAAGGAGCCTACGACGATATGGCCGACGGTTTGCAAATGGTCGATAGCGAGGGTCGCCTGGTGGGTAATGACATTCGACGCAATGAGCGAAACGGATGTTTTTATGACAGCGACCACGAGTTGTTGCTCACCGGAGGCAATTCCTGGAGCAGCGACTCCGGCGGAGCGCTGGTCATCAATAGTGACCGAGATGCCCAGATTCGCGGCGAGGACTTCCACGGAGACCATGAGTGGTATAAATCAAGGCCCGGGGAAAGCGAGATGAGAGAGCGAGACACAAGTTCTCTTCTTCTTCCATCGCTGGACTAAACTCAGGGGTCTACGTTGCACCAAGGACAAGCGCGGGTCACCCGCGCTTGTCCTTTTCTTTTTCGGAGTCATCTGCTTAACTTAAGGGGTAAGCCTCGCACTAACATGCGAATCGGTGTCCTTTAGACAATGAGAAATTGGCGGTGACCGACGCAGACGCTTTGCCATACCAGAACCTGTTGGAGGATACCTATGCCTCCAGCCCGGTTGCCTCGATCGTCATTGCCAAAGACGAAGAGATTCTCTTTGCCAATGAAGCGGCCTACCACCTTTTGCGCATCGATGAGGGATCGCTCTCGTCGGTGGCCGACCTCAGCGTCACGGATACCGTCATCGACGTCGGGAGTCTGCAGCAGAGCATTCGGCGTCACTTATCATCAGAGACCCCCTCTACTCCCTGGAGCGGAGTTCTCCACTTACCCACCCGTCAGACCATTGAGGTCCATTTCGTACCGCTTCCACTCGACAAACCTCGGTGCACCTTATGCTATTTTCTGGTCCAGCGGGTCGACGACAACCAAACGCGATCCCGACTTCTGGAGGAGATTCGCCGTGAACGGGGCCGACTTCGCGCGGTCTTAGAGCATATGCCCACGGCGATCTTGCTCTTTGATACCACAGGAAAAGTCCTCGATCTCAATCGTAGAGCCCGGGCCCTGGTGGGTCGTTCGTCATGGCGAGAACTCGGCCAGGACGACCACCCCTTCACCGTCTGTGATAATAAAGGAAAACCACTGCCTCGCGAGGAGTGGCCTCTATTTCGGGCCCTGGAGCAGAATATTTATTGCGAAGGTGAAGAATACGTCCTCGATTTTGGTGAGCATCAGCGTACGATCTCGATGTCTATCGTTCCGATCGAGGATGATGAAGGCCAGATCACTTCATTTTTGGTCACCGGCTCCGATGTCACCATGCGTTCGGAAAAAGATCGGCGAAAAGACGAATTTCTCTCCGTCGCCAGTCATGAATTACGCAGCCCCCTGACCCCTCTCTCCGGCTTTCTTCACCTCTCTCGCAAACAGGCCGAGGCCGGAGACCTCGTCGATCCACAAATCTTGCAGCGTGCCCAGGCCCAGGTGGTACGACTGCAGCGATTGATCGAAAGTCTCCTCGATGTCTCCCGCCTGGAGACAGGGAGATTACCGATGAGTCTGGACACCGTCTCTTTGACCCGCCTGACACGACGGGTCATGGAGCCCTGGCTCGTCGGAAGCCACGGAGATCGAATCGTTTTGACCCTCCCCGAAGAATCCCTCAAAGTCCAAGCCGATCCCGACCGAATCGACCAGGTGTTGACCAATGTAGTGGACAACGCCATCAAACACGGTCGTGCCGATGGCAATGTCAAAGTCCGCCTTGATCGCCGAAAGGACCACGCCGTGCTCTCCGTCGCCGACGAGGGGGACGGGATGTCCCAGGAGTTAATCGATCGGGTCTTTGATCGCTATTTCTTTGGCCAGGACCAGACCGAAGAGGCGAAGAATAAGAGCCTCGGTCTGGGGTTATATATAGCGAGGCAGATCGTGGAAGGCCATGATGGAACGATCGCCATCGACAGCGATCGTGGACAACCGACACAGGTCATCATCAGCCTTCCCATTTTTCGGGAGTAAATCCCGTCGTTCGCCGCAGCTGTGATTGCGTATCGGCGACTGGCTTGTTACTGATAAGAGCAACGAAAAGAGTGGAAGACCACAGGTGGTCAAACCTAACGGGGCATCAAGGATAGCTATGGCAGATCTACAACAGGGATGGGATGCCTATCGGCGGGGCAATTTCGAGCAGGCGCTTTCTCTTTTTGGTTCAGGAGGCGATGTCGCTTCTTTATCCGGAAGAGCGCTCGCCTTATTGGCCCAGGGACGCGGCGCGGAAGCCACCTCTCTTGTGGAGAATCAGGCCCAGCGACAGTCCTCTCCAGAGATGCTGGTGCTCCTTGCAGACATCAAAGGCCGCCAGGGCGCCCGAAGCGACGCCGAGCGTATTCTTGTCCGAGCGGTAAGTTCCAATCGGGATAACGGCTTTTATCGCTCCCTTCTCGGAGAGCAGCGCATCCGGCTGGGAAAGTGGGAGGAGGGCACCGATGACTTTATCGCCGCCATGGGCGTTCGAGGGGAGCGCACCTTTCCCCATGTTCAGCAGGTGGTAGCCGATATGGTTGATGCGGTGGCTGCGCGAAGAATCCCTTCCAAAGATGCGATGCGCTTTGTGAACCGGATCGATTACTCCGCCGCCAAAAAAACCCAGGAGATCAGTAGCTTTTTTGCCACCGCTCGTCGTTCGATTAACGGCAACCGCCGCATGGAGCGCGGCAACCTGGTTGAGCCCTGGGCTGTGGGAGTCCCGACACGCTCACCGAGCACCAATGCTGCGCCTCAGAATACACAGCCGTCTCCTCCCAGCAGGCAGGCCCATTCTACTACCAATCGGCCGGCCAGCCCCCCTCCGCCCCAGGCGGCAAACCGGTCACAGCAGCAGCGGCCAACACCGCCGGCCCAGAGTCGGGCCAATTCCCGACAGGCTCGATCCACCAGCCGATCTCGCCAGGCCGATCGCGCCGCCGCCACCGCCCGAAACACGCCCAACCGTCAAGACGCTATGCGAGAGCGCCTCGCCCAGCGGCATGCCGACTCCCGCCAGGCTCCGGAGCTTTTGATCGAGGCCAAACAAAAAAACATGACCGCTATCATGCAACAGGAGCGCCACCAGAATGAAGAATTGCAGAGTCTGGTACAGGCTACCCCGCCTCAGGTCTGGCCCTCCCAGGTCGAAGTAGCCATCGACACCATCCAACCCATCGGGTTTTCCAATCAATCGATCCTTCGGGGAAGCAGCTCCATCAACACCAATTTATTTCGACTCACCAGCGGCGATATCGGCGTGGAGATCACCCTGGAGCGCTGTATGCACAATTTGATGGCCGCCGCCCACTCCGTAAAGCCAGTCAACCTTCCCCTGGTTCCGGAGACCATCGCCCGACTGGAGCTAAACCTGCAGGATGATTTTCTCGACTCCATGCCCTCTCTCGATGCCCTCTATGCCGAGGAGACTCAGGTCGATGACCAGGCTCAATTGGCGATCGGAAAATTGATCGGGGAGTGCATCGTTCAATCCTACGGTGGGGTGTGGGAACATGCCGATCCACCTCAGGAGTCGGCGATCCACCTGGGCCACCGCGTCCTCGACCCCATGGGACTGGCCGGTGAATTTCTGCGAATGAAGAATTTCGACGACGTTTGCCTCCGAGATCTGGTGGATGAAGCGGACGAAGCCATTCTGACCAGCACCTCGTTGCCGACGTTTACCGATCATATCGACCCCACCCCCGGCCTGGAGAAAGAGGCCCTTCGAATGAGCCTGGCGGAGATGTGGGTGAGCTATCGATTCGATCTGGCCGATACGGACATCCAGACCATCGCGCCCACGGTCTCGGTTATCGGCCGCCCCATGAAGACGTTCATCGCTTTTGGAATCCACTCCACCCACGTTCCCCAGGGGATCATCCGCTCCTCGCCGGGCTCGGTGGACTCCGATGGGCAGACGAGGATGGCGTATTGCAGAAAGACCGGTGAATTTCTGGTGCTGGGGAGTCGCAAGCATTTTCGCCGACTTCTGCAGGTTGCCGCCACCCCGCTGGTTGCTTCTACAGCGAGTCGGTTCGCAGAATGGGCCCAGGCTCTCTTTCGTCCCGGCTGGACTCTGATGACCAACAAAGAGGCTGCCGATAAGTGGTCTCGTGAGTTTGACACCGACAAACTTCAGCCCCCCCGATTTCGAAGTCAGGGCAATGACGCCGACCTCCGGCTCAGCGCGGTGGACCGAAATAACCGACTCCAGCGAATCGATATTCGGTACCGGCCCGAGAAGACCCAGGCCTTCGAGATCGTCGTCGGAAATTCGTAACTTCAGTCGCTCAGATTGTAGGCCTGCACCCGCTCGGCCAACTCCTGGCGGAGCGATTCGGGTCCCAGGATCTCAACATCGGGAATCATGCCGAGCAAAAAAGATTTGAACTCCGGACAGATCCCGATCTCAAACCTCACCACTAACCCCTGCTCCCCCTCTTCAATGATCTGGGAAGGGTGAAGTCGGTATCTGCGAAAATAATTAGCCCACGATCCGTGTACCACCACTTCCACAATCTCGGGCTCAAAATTGGACGCAAAAATCCCGAACGCATTGGTGAAATAAGCGTCCTCTTCCTGGCGACTCTTATATTCGAACCATTGATTGACCCGCGCAGTTATCTCAGCTGTGACCGCCTCTCGCCGGGCCAATGGTTCGTCTCTCTCCTGGCTGACTTCGTCGCCCGCCGATTGGAGTTCTTCGATAATATAGGACTCGATCAGGATGTCGCGCCCGACATACTCCGCTTTACGGATGCCTGCGACATCGAAGAGTTTTTCTTTGTCGTCCTCTACCGCCTGTAGCCAGAGCCGTCCCTGATACCAGATCAATCGCCGGGGGATGAGAAGATAGGTGCCGACCTCACCGTCGGAGCGCTCATATTCGATCTCCACTCCTCTGCGCAACATAATGCAGTCTAGAATCTCCTCCAGACTGGCCAGCAGCGGCTCCGAATCCATGGGGAGCCAGGTCCGACGAAGGACGAGCGCCAGCGAGAGGCGCTTGAGATGTTCACTAAAGGGAAGTCCCACACGCTGACGCCACTGGTCGGTGAGCTCATCGATGGCTTTGCCGTGGGGGGTGTGCTTGAAGATATCCAGCGCGATCCCCCCCAGCTCCAGCGCCGCCGCCGTACCGACGGTACTCTCTATGGTGTTGACTC